>DATDDZ010000423.1:0-1811 GCA_036523555.1 Gaiellaceae bacterium | reverse complement strand
GCGACGATGTGCTGACGCTCCATCGTCTCCAGGCTGCCCGAGGAGGACGCCGCGGGCGGCGGGCTCGATCCGAGGATTTCCGGGGGCAGATCGGACGGAAAGATCTCGTCGCCCTTGCTGAGGATCACGGCGCGCTCGACGGCGTGGAGCAGCTCGCGGACGTTGCCGGGCCACGAATACGCCTCGAGCGCGGTCATCGTGCCCGCGGTCAGCCGCTTGACCCCGTATTTCGCGTTCGCCTCGACGAAGTGTCTGGCGAGCAGCGCCACGTCGTCCGGCCGCTCGCGCACGGGCGGCAGGCTCACGGTGATCGTGTTGATGCGGTAGTAGAGATCCTGGCGGAACTCCCCGCGCTTCATTGCCTCGGCCAGGTCGCGATTGGTGGCGGCGACCAGCCGCACGTCGACCCGGCGCGGCCGCGTCGCGCCCACCCGGAAGAAGGTGCCCGTCTCGATCGCCCGCAGGAGCTTCACCTGGCTGTCCGGCTCCATCTCGCCGATCTCGTCCAGGAACAGCGTGCCGCCGTCCGCGAGCTCCACGAGCCCGGGCTTGGTGCCGACGGCACCGGTGAACGCGCCCTTCTCGTGACCGAACAGCTCGGACTCGAACACCTCGCGCGGCAAGGCGCCGCAATGAATCGGCACGAAGGCTCGCGGCCCGCGCGGCGAGTTCTCGTGGATCGCGCGCGCCACGAGCTCCTTGCCGGTCCCGCTCTCGCCCAGGATCAGCACGGCCGAGTCCGTCGGAGCGACCCGGTCGATGATCCGGAGGATCTCGTGCATCCTGGCGCTCTGGGTCAGGAGACCTCCGAAGGGCGCGGCGCCCGGCGCGTGGGCGCGCAGCGCCACGTTCTCGCGCACGAGCTGCCCCTTCTCGGCCGCCTTGCGCACGACGACGTCGAGCTCTTCGATCTTGGTCGGCTTCGTCAGATAGTCGTAGGCGCCGAGCTTCATCGCCTCGACGGCGGTCGCGACCTCCTGGAAGCCCGTCAGCATGATCACTTGAGGCCCCTCGGGGAACGTCGCCACCTCGCGCAGGACGTCGATGCCCTCTTTGTGCGGCATCCGCATGTCCAGCACGACGACGTCGTACGAGCCCTCGCGAATCCGCTCGAGCGCGGCCGCGCCGTCGCCGACGCCGTCGACCTCGTGGCCCCGCCGGGCGAGCTCGCGCACGATCAGCTCGCGCAGGTTCCGCTCGTCGTCGGCGATCAGCACGCGGATGGCCCTGGTCACAGGGGTAGCACCACCCGAAAGATACTCCCCTTGCCGATTACGGAGCTCACTTCTATTCGCCCGCCGTGGTCGTTCACGATGCCCTGGGCAAGGAAGAGCCCCAGACCCGTCCCCTGCCCGGGCGGCTTGGTCGTGAAGAACGGGTCGAAGATCCGCGTCAGGTTCTGCTCCGGGATCCCCGGGCCCTCGTCCTCCACCTCGATCTCGACCTCGCCACGGCCCCGGCGCGACCGGATCGTCAACGTCCCGCGGCCGTCCATGGCCTCGAGCGCGTTGGAGGCCAGGCCGAGGCACACCTGACGGAGCTGGCCTTCGTTCACGGCGGCCGGCGGCAGACCAGGGTCGAGGTCGGTCACGACGCGGCTGCGTGCGAACCGCGACTGGTGCGACAGAAGCTCCGCCGCCTTGAGCACGACGGCGTTCAGGTCGGTCGTCGTGCGCTGGCTGCCCGGATCGCGAACGAAGTGGAGCAGGCTGCTCGTGATGTCCTTGCAGCGGTACGCCTCTTCTTCAATGAGGCGCAGGTAATGGCGGAACTCGGCCGGCTCCGTCACGGTCGCGGGATCGCCCTCGCCC
>DATDDZ010000422.1:0-5891 GCA_036523555.1 Gaiellaceae bacterium | reverse complement strand
AGCTTCTCGCCGGGCTTCTGGCAAGCCACGGCGAATCCGAGGCCACGGCCACGGTCCTCTCGTTCGAGCCGGCAGATCCGCGAGCCTACGGCCGCATAGTTCGCGACATGGACGGACGGCTCGCCGCGATCGTCGAGGACGCCGATGCCGATGAGGAGCAGCGCGCGATCCGCGAGGTCAACTCCTCGATCTACGTCTTCGCCGCGGAGAAGCTCTGGCCCGCGCTCGACCGCATCGAGCCCGCCAACGCCCAGGGAGAGCTGTACCTGACGGATGCCGTGCGCCTCCTGGTCGAGGCGGGCGAGAATGTCGGCGTGTTCCAGGCGCCGGATGCCGACGAGGTCGAGGGCGTGAACACGCGAGGCGAGCTTGCGGAGGCCGCGGCGTACCTCCGCGCACGCGTGAACCAGGCGCACATGCTGGCCGGAGTGACCATCGTCGATCCCGACACGACCTGGATCGAGCCCGACGTCGAGCTCGAGCCCGACTCGACGATCCATCCGTTCACCATTCTGCGCGGCCGCACGCGCGTGGCCGCTGGGGCGCACGTCGGGCCTCATGTCGTCGCCATCGATGCGGAGGTCGGGCCGGGCGCTCTGGTCGGCCCGTTCTGCTACCTGAGGCCCGGCACGAAGCTCGGCGCGGGCGCGAAGGCCGGCACGTTCGTCGAGATCAAGGGCTCGGAGGTCGGGAGCGGGGCGAAGATCCCGCATCTCTCCTACATCGGAGACGCCGAGATCGGCGAGGGCGCCAACATCGCCGCCGGGAACATCACCGCCAACTACCCGCACGAGCCAGGGCTCCCGAAGGCGCGGACGAAGATCGGCCGCAACGTCAGGACCGGCATCCACAATGGGTTTCAGGCGCCGGTGGAGGTCGGGGACGATGCTTGGATTGCAGGCGGGTCGTACATCACGGAAGATGTCCCCCCAGAATCGCTGGCCGGGTTCCCGCCGAAGCAGATCACGAAAGAGGGCTATCTCCGTGGAAAGCGCAACGACTGAGCTGACTCGCCTGCCCGGGCTCGAGGTCGCCGAGACCAAGCCCGAGCTGAAGCCCGAACACTGGATCGAGCGCGGCCCGTCGAAGCGACTGATGCTCTTCTCCGGCCGCTCGCACCCGGAGCTCGCCCAGAGGATCGCGGAAAAGCTCGGCATCGAGGTGGGCGACGTCTCGCTACGGACGTTCGCCAGCGGCGAGACCTACTGTCGCTACGAGGAGTCGATTCGCGGCTCGGACCTCTTCATCGTGCAGACGTCCTCGCCCCCGGTCGACAAGCACCTGATGGAACTGCTGATCATGATCGACGCGGCCAAGCTCGCATCTGCGAAACGGATCACCGCGGTCGTGCCGCTCTACCCGTACTCCCGCCAGGACAAGAAGTCCCGCCCGCGCGAGCCGATCACGGCGAAGCTCGTCGCCGAGATGATCCAGTCGGCGGGCGCCGATCGCGTGCTGACCATGGACTTGCACGCCGGGCAGGTACAGGGCTTCTTCGAGGTGCCCGTCGACCATATGACAGCGCTGCCGATGCTGGCTCAGTACTTCCGCGACCTCGGCCTCCCGGAGGAGCTCGTCGCGGTCGCACCGGACACGGGCCGCACCCGTCTCGCGAGCAAGTTCGCCGAGATGATCGGCGGCGATCTCGCCGTGCTGCAGAAGGACCGGCCGGCGCACAACGTCGCGCGGGTGACGAACGTGATCGGCGACATCGAGGGCAAGTGCGCGGTCATGACCGACGACATGGTCGACACGGCGGGCACGCTCGTCGCCGGGGCGGAGTTCCTGAAGGAGCGGGGGGCGAAGAAGGTCTTCGCCTGCGCGACCCACGGGATCTTCTCGCCGCCCGCGATCGAGCGGATCGAGGCGAGCGCGCTCGACAGCGTGGTCGTCACCGACACGATGCCGATCGACCCGCTCACGAAGCCCGAGCGTGTCACCGTCCTGACGGTCGCGGACATCCTCGCCGAGACGATCCACAACGTCTTCGCCGACGACTCGGTCTCCGCCATCTTCGGCGACATGAACGCGCTGTTCTAGCCGTGTCCGGGCCCGAGTAGCTACGATTCCCGGCCGTCGTGGCCGGAGAGCGAGTCAGACTGGAAGTGCAGGAGCGCGAACACCGCGGCTCGGCCGACGCGCGCCGCCTGCGCAAGGCCGGCTTCATCCCGGGCGTCCTCTACGGGAGCGGCAAGTCTTCCCATGCGATCTCGGTGCGCGAACGCGACCTCAGGCGTGTGCTCACGGGGCAGGGCGGCCTGCACGCGATCCTCGACGTCGTGCTTGCGGGGCAGAAGACGACGCACGCATCGATCCTCAAGGACTACCAGCAGGACCCGATTCGCGGTCACATCTCGCACGTGGACCTCCAGGAAGTCCGTCTCGACCGGCCGATTCAGGCGAGCGTCAACGTGCAGCTGGTCGGTGAGCCCACCGGGGTCAAGGAAGGCGGCGTCCTCTCCCAGGTCCAGCGCGAGATCAACGTCGAGGCACTCCCGATGGAGGTCCCGGAGCACATCGATCTCGACGTCACCGGGATGGCGATCGGCGACACGCTCCGTCTCGCGGATCTCGCCCCTCTCGACGGCGTCACCTACCTCGACGATGCGGAGGAGACCGTCCTCGCGACCGTCACGATGCCGACCCGCGAGGTCGAGCCCGAGCCCGAGGAGGGCGAAGAGGGCGAGGTCGCCGAGGGCGAGGAGGCTCCCGAGGGAGCCGAGGGCGAAGCACCGGCCGCCGAGGAATCGGCGGAGGGCGAGCCCGACACCACAGAGGGCTAGATGCGACTTCCGTGGCGTCGAGGCGAACGGGCCTCGTCGCTCGATCTCCTCGTCGTCGGGCTCGGCAATCCGGGGCGCGAGTACGCAGGCCATCGCCACAACGTGGGTTGGAAGGTCGTGGAGGAGCTTGCCCGGCGGCACGACGCCTCCTGGAAGGCGAAGTTCCAGGGCCGGCTCGCCGAGGTCCGGCTCGACGGCCATCGGGTGGGCCTGCTCAAGCCCGAGACGTTCATGAACGACTCCGGCCGCTCGGTGGGAGCCGCTGCGCGCTTCTACAAGCTCGAGCCCGACGCGATCCTGGTCGTCCACGACGAGATCGACCTCGAGCACGGTCGCCTGCAGGCCCGCATGGGCGGCGGCCTCGCGGGCCACAACGGCCTCCGCTCGGTCGCGGCGCACCTCAAGACACCGGACTTCCTGCGCCTTCGTGTCGGGGTCGGCCGCCCCGGCCGTGGCGATCCCCGGCGCCCGGCGGACTTCGTCCTCTCGAACTTCACGCCCGAGGACGACGCTGAGACCCTCGTGGCGAGGGCCGCTGACGCCGTCGAGACTCTCGACGCCGAGGGGCTCGAGCGAGCGCAGGCTCTCTACAACTGAGATGAGCCCGCCGATTCTCCATCCGTTCGTCGCCGAGCTTCGGCGGAGCGAGCGGCTCCGGGCGTACGTCGAGGCCTTTCCGGCTGCGGCGCGTGTCTCCGAGGCGGCGCTACCCCTCGTCCTCGCTGCGCTGCACGACGAGCTCGCACGGTCGCTCGTCCTCCTCGCGCCCGAAGACCAGGACGCGCGCGACGCCGCAGAGGCGGCCGCGTGGTTCCTCGGTGAGGACCGTGTCGCGATGTTTCCGAGCCGCGGTGTTCGCTGGGGCTCCGGCCTCGAGCCGGCACCCCACCTCGTGGGCGAGCGCGCGCGGGCGCTCGACGTGCTCGCCGAAGGAGGCCTCATCGTCGCCTCCGCGGCGGCGCTCGCCGTGCCGATTCCACCTCCGAGAGCCCGACCCGCGCCGATCCGGATCACGGCCGGTGCGGACGTCAGCCTCGAGGCCCTGACGGAATCGCTCGCTCTCGCCGGCTACGAGCGGGTCGAGCGCTCGGACGAGCGCGGCCAGTTCGCCGTCCGCGGCGGGCTCGTCGACGTTTTCCCGACGACCGGCCGCGAGCCGCTCCGCGTCGAGTTCTGGGGCGACGAGATCGAGCACATCCGGGCGTTCTCGCCGTTCACGCAGCGTGCGCTCCATGCGCTCGAGTCGGCGGTTGTCTACCCGGCGGCGGAACGACGGCTCGATCTCGTCGAGCTGTCTCTGGAGGACATGGAGGAGGGACAGTCCACGAGACCGGTTCCGAACGACCTGGTCCTGCCCGTGCCCGCGGGACCAGATCTCGTCTGGTCGGCGGACGAGGTGAGATCCGTGTGGGAGGAGGAAGGGCTCGAGCCGATCTCGCTCTCGCGCGCCGCGGCGCTCGACCCGCTGCCCTCGAGCCAGCCCTTCGCATTCGAGGCGCAGCGGCCCGCGCTCGTCGCGCGCGGGCTCGCCGAGGCGGAGAACGAGCTCTCGGCCTTTGTCCGGGCGGGCCAGCGAGTCGTCGTCACGTTTCCGCACCGCGGCGAGGCGCTGAGGCAGCAGAACCTCCTCCGGCGCGCCGCCGCACGGGTCTTCGAGGAGGGCGAGCCGCTGCCGAAGGAGCCCGCGCTTCTCTTCGCGGTCGCGCCGGCGAGGCGCGGCTTCGTCTGGCGCGACCTCGGGCTCGTCCTGCTTCCCGACACGCAGGTCTTCCGCAAACGGCCTCCACGCGAGCGGCGGACCGGCGGCCGTGCGCTTCAGTCGTTCGCCGACCTGCGCACCGGAGACTACGTCGTCCACGAGGACCACGGCGTCGGAAAGCTCCTCGGGTTCGAGACGAAGGAGGTGGCCGGGGTCACCCGCGACTACCTGTTCCTCGGGTTCCGTGGTGACGACCGGCTCTACGTCCCGCACGAGCAGCTCGGCAAGGTCTCGCGCTACATCGGCGCCGACAGCACGATGCCCGCCCTCTCGAAGCTGGGCGGCAAGGCCTGGGAGAACCTCAAGAGCCGCGCGCGCGAGTCCGTGCGCGAGCTGGCCGGCGAGCTCCTTGCGCTCTATGCGCAACGGCAGCAGGCGCCCGGTGTCGCGTACGACCTTCGCGACGAGTACCTCGAGCGGCTCGAGACCGAGTTCCCGTACCGAGAGACGCCCGACCAGCAGGCGGCGATCGAGGCGGTGAAGGAGGACCTCGAGGCGCCACGTCCGATGGACCGTCTCGTGTGCGGCGACGTCGGCTTCGGGAAGACGGAGGTCGCCATCCGGGCGGCCTTCGCCGTGGCCGTCAACGGCAGGCAGACGCTGATGCTCGCGCCGACAACGATCCTCGCCGAACAGCACTGGCACACGTTCCGGTCTCGCTACCGCGACTTCCCGGTGCGCGTGGAGATGGTCTCGCGGTTCCGCCCGCCGCGCGAGGTGAAGCAGGTGCTCGCCGACTTCCAGGAGGGCAAGGTCGACGTCCTGATCGGGACGCACCGCATCCTCAGCCGCGACGTGATCCCGAAGGAGCTGGGCCTCGTCATCCTCGACGAGGAGCAGCGCTTCGGTGTCGCCCAGAAGGAGCTCCTCCGCGCGCTCCGCCTGGAGGTCGACGTGCTGACGCTGAGCGCGACTCCGATCCCCCGGACGCTGCACATGTCCCTCTCCGGACTCCGCGACATCTCGATCATCGAGACCCCCCCGGAGGGGCGCCGCCCGATTCGGACAACCGTCGGCGAATACGACGAGGACGTGATCAAGCTTGCGCTCCAGCGCGAGGTCGAGCGCGACGGCCAGGCGTTCTATCTGCACAACCGGGTCGAGACGATCGAAGAGGCAGCGCAGAAGCTCGAGCAGCTCGCCCCGAACCTTCGCTTCCTCGTCGCCCACGGCCAGATGCGAGAGCGCGAGCTCGAGGAGAAGATGCACTCCTTCCTGCGCGGGGATGCGGATGTGCTCGTCTCGACGACGATCATCGAGTCGGGCCTCGACATTCCCCAGGCGAACACGCTGATCGTCGAGCGCGCCGATCAGCTCGGCCTGTCGCAGCTCTACCAGATCCGCGGGCG
>DATDDZ010000421.1:0-4037 GCA_036523555.1 Gaiellaceae bacterium | reverse complement strand
TTCCGAGAGGAAACGGCCATGGTGACTCAGCCGCCCTCACTGCCGGATGCCTGGTGCGGGAGCACCAAGCCAGGCATGGACGCAGGGAGGGCTCGGGCTGGCCGCCCGAGCCCGACCGAGGACACGGCCTGGCGCAGTGTGATCGCGCGCCAGGAGTCGGTGAGTGGGGGTGGTTGAGTCACAACTAGTGAGGCGGCTGCAAGGGGTAGAGGATCTGCTCCCAGCCGTCGATGTGCTCGCCGGGGCCTGTCAGCCGGTACTTGTGGATGCGCGCGTCCTTGCCCTCGCCGGTCACCTTCGAGACGCTGTACGGCTTGCCGAGGACGAGGTGCCCGTTCTTGATCGCGTACTCGTAGCGGTCGAGCCCCCGGACCGGCGGGCCGGAGGTGCGATTCCCCTCCGGGCTGTACTGGCCGCCGTGGCACGGGCAGCCGAAGCCGCCGGCCGGAATGGTCGGAATCAGCGTGATCTGCTGGCCGCCCGGGCCTTGGACCTGCTTCTTCTGGTTGTCCTGGATCGGGCCGTTCGGCTGGACGGGGCACCCGAGGTGTGCGCAGCGGTTGGAGATGATCGTGAAGCTCGGCTCTCCGTTCAGCAGTCCGTTGTTGCGGATGTAGGCCGTGCGGTGCGAGACCTCACCCTGGTCGGGGTGCATGAAGAACGAGGTCACGAACCATTTGCCTTCAGGGAAGTTGTCGAGCGAGCCCAGGTCGACGGTCGGGTAGCCCTGCCCCTTGAAGGCGGGCACGACCATGAAGCCGATCGCCGGAACGGTCACGAGGCCGCCGATCACGCCGCCGAGGCCGAGAGTGGCTCCTTCGAGGAAGCGGTTCCGCGGGAACCGGTCGCCGAGGACGGTTCGCGGGGCCGCCTCCTCCTCGTGCGAGGCAGCGACCGCCACCGGCTCGGCCGGCCCTCCCCGCTCGGGCTCGATCGGCTCGGGCTCGCCGCGATAGTCCTTCGTCGCGTCCCGCGCCCAGAGGAAGCCGAACAGGACGGCGATCGCGCCGCCGATCGAGGCGACGAGCTTCGGGTTGACGATCAGGCCGACGAGAACGCACGCGATTCCCGCTGCGAAGCCGATCGGATAGAGCGACGGGCCCGGCAAGTGCGGCCGCCCGGCGTGCTGGTCTTCCGTCACCGCCCCTTCACCATGTGGGTCACCACCGGTTGATTGAACCCCCGTCTCGCTCGGCCTGTCAACGACGTAACAATCGACGCAACGGCGGACTCTGACGGATTCGCCCGTTCTCTGCAGAGGAATCGATCGGGATCCCGTACTCGGGCCAGCGGCTGTCGACGAGATCCTTGACCTCCCGGGTCATCTCGATCTCGGGCGGCCACTCCCTGGCGCCTTCGTCGGGCCCCTTGTGCGTGGCGTCGATCCCGATCTTGCCGCCATAGAACTGGCGGGTCGGAGCGTGGTCGAGCTGGTCGAGCGGTCCCTCCGTGAGCAGAACGTCCCGGGCCGGATCGACATTCGCGCCGACGCGGAACATCACCTCCTGGTAGGCGTGCACGTCGACCCACTCGTCGACGACGACGACCGACTTGGTGAGGCTGAGCATCCCGAGCCCCCAGATCGCGTGCATGACCTTCTGGGCGTGCCCGGGATAGGCCTTGCGAATCGAGACGATGCAGCAGTTGTGGAATGCGCCCGCGATCGGCAGGTCGTAGTCGACGATCTCCGGGACGGTCATCCGGATCGCCGGCAGGAAGATCCGCTCGGTCGCCTTGCCGAGCCACGCGTCCTCCGCCGGCGGCTTGCCCACGACGATCGAGGGATACACGGCGTCGCGGCGCATCGTCATCGCGGTCAGGTGGAAGACCGGGAACGGCTCGGGAGGCGTGTAGTAGCCGGTGTGGTCGCCGAACGGGCCTTCCTCGACGAGCTCGTCCTTCTCGACGTACCCCTCGAGCACGATCTCGGCGGAGGCAGGCACCTCGAGGTCGACGGTCTTCGCGCGCACGAGCTCGACGGGCTCACCTCGCAGGAAGCCGGCGAGCATGAACTCGTCGATGTGCTTCGGCAGCGGCGCGGAAGCGGAGTACGCGGTGACGGGGTCGAGGCCGAGCGCGACGGCGACCTCGATCCTGCCCTCGGTCGCGAGGTAGTCGGCGCGGCCGTCCTTGTGGATCTGCCAGTGCATCGCGGTGGACCTCGGCCCGAGCTTCTGCAGCCGGTACATGCCGACGTTGCGCGTGCCGGTGCGGGGGTCCTTCGTGATGACCGCCGGCAGCGTGATGAACGGCGCTGCGTCGCCGGGCCAGCATTTCTGGATCGGCAGCAGGTCGAGGCTGGCGTCGTCGCCCTCGAGGACGATCTCCTGGGATGCGGCACGCCTGACGGTCTTCGGGCGGGAGTCGGCGATCGACTTGAGCTTCTGCAGCCCCCGCACCTTGTCGACGAGACCCGCTGGGGGCTGCATTTCGAGCACCTCGCTGAGCTTCGCTGCCACCGCATCGAGCGAGGGGGCGTCGAAGGCGAGGCACATCCGGCGCTCGGTGCCGAACTGGTTGATCAGCAGCGGCAGCCTCGAGCCCTTTACGTGCTCGAACAGGAGCGCAGGGCCGCCCGCTTTCACGGTGCGGTCGACGATCTCGGTGATCTCGAGCTCCGGGTCGACCTCGGGCCCTACGCGGACGAGCTCGCCCTCGCGCTCGAGCAAGGCGACCCAGTCACGCAGATCTCCCGGCGACGCCATCGCGGGTCAGTCTACGGCGAGCGTTGGAGGTGGGGCCGGCGCAAGGCCGGCCCCACCCTTGTGTAGTTACTTCCGCGCGAAGTAGATGAACTGGTCGAACAGGCTCGGCACGAGCGGATTCGGATCGCGCATGTCCGTCCACACCATGTTCGCCCTGCCGTCGGAGCCGTAGGTGACGCCGATGTAGTCGCCGTGGAAGCGCGCGCAGGTCTCGCAACCGGGAACACCCGCCTGGAAGAAGCGCGACTGCGTCGGATGCGACACGGCCGTGCTGACGACCGTCTTCACGAACGAGCCGGGCAGCCCCTCCGCGAGCGAGGCGTTGTGCACGGCCGGAGTGGCCGCCACACGATCGTTGTACAGCACGCCGATGTTCCCGTTCGTGGGATTCACGTCCACCCACGGGAACCACTGGTCACTTGCGCCGGTGTCGACGGCGAACGGCCCGGACCAAGACGTCCCGTTTGTCGACGTCATGACGTACACGTTCGTGTTCGTCACGGGGGTCGCGGAGTCGTGCGTTCCGGCGTTGTTGTCCGAGTAGACGAGATAGAGCTTCCCGTCGATCGGGCTGGCGACGATGTTGCCGACCGAGTTCACGCGAACCTGGTAGCCGGTCAGCGTCTGGCGGCCGTCCGCGTTGAGCGGGTAGTCATGGGCTCCATCTTCGAGGCCGACGACGAAGCTCGGGCTCGACCAGGTCGCTCCGCCGTTCGTCGACTTGACCACGAGGTACTGGTCGTCGAACTCGCCGGCCGACTCCCAGAGAGCCTGGTTCTGATCGTTCTGGAAGGCGACGTAGACCGTCCCGTTCGGAGCCACCGTCGGCACTGAGAACTGGTTCTCGTCGCACTGGTTGGCCGGCCCACTGGTCTGGAACGTGCAGAGAGCCGAATTGGAGCCCGAGATCTCCCGGGCCGGAGTCCAGGTCGCCCCACCGTTGTCACTCTGCGACTCGAAGATCGCCGACGATGCATACACGCCGTCGTGTGACTCGAACTTCGTCCACGTCAGGTACGCCCGGCCGTAGAACGGCGACGCCGGGTTGTTGTCGACGGTGATCCATTCCTTGTCGTTGAAGAACTGCGTCTTGCTCAGGTCGCACCCGATCCCGTCGTCGACCTTCACCGGGATCTCCCACGTCAGGCCGCCGTCTCGCGAGATCGAGACGACCACGTCCCCGTCGCAGGCCTGAGTCTTGTTCGCGTGCAGCGTCGAGTAGCTCAGGGAGGAATGAAGCGCCACGCCGTGCTTCCGGTCGAACACGGTCACCGGATCGCTTCCGGTCTTGTTCGCGTTCTCGCGCGACATGTTCCCGGTCTGCCAGTGGGC
>DATDDZ010000420.1:0-4899 GCA_036523555.1 Gaiellaceae bacterium | reverse complement strand
ACCTCCTTCCGGAAGGGTCACGTTAACGTTGACAACCACTAGACGCCTGACTCGATCCACATCTTCCCGTCCGGGGTAGCTGACCGCAAACGTGGGATGCTCGGCCCATGGGGAAGGGGGAGCGGCTGGGCGAGGCGCGGGAGGCATTTCGCGGGGTGCTCCGGAACGGCGCTCTGCTGCGGCTCGAGCTGGCCTGGGCCTTCTCCATCGTGGCGGCATGGGCCTACGGGATCGCGGTGGTCGTGTACGCGTACGAGCAGGGCGGGGCGAGGGCGGTCGGGATCGTCGGGCTGGTGCGCTGGGGGGCCGCCGCGGTGGTATCGCCGTTTGCCGCCGTGCTCGGCGACCGCCACGACCGGCGGCGAGTCATGGTCGCCTCGGATCTCGTGCGCGCCGGGCTGATCATCGGCGCAGCCGGCGCCGTCTTCGCATCGTTAGCCCCGGCGCTCGTCTATGCGCTCGCCGGACTGGTCAGCGTGGCGGGAACGCCGTTCCGGCCCGCCGAGGCCGCCTACACCCCGACATTGGCGGAGACGCCAGAGGAGCTGAGCGCTGCCAATGTCGTCGCCGCCGCGATCGAGAGCGTCGGAATCTTCGCCGGCCCTGCGCTCGGCGGCCTCCTGCTGGCCTGGACGGGAACAGGCACGGTCTTTCTCGTGACTGCCGGAGGCGTCGGTGTCTCGGCCGTCCTCATCCTCGGCATCCGGCATCCAGCGTCGAGACATGGACACGACGAGCGGCCTCCGGAGAGCGTCGCGCGAGAGCTTCTCGCGGGGATACGGGCGATCGGCCGGGACGGCAAGATCGCGGTGCTGGTCGGCCTCTTCGCCGTCCAGACGTTTGTCGACGGCCTGCTCGGAGTCATGATCGCGGTCGTCGCGCTCTCGTTCCTCGACGCGGGGGCATCCGCAGTCGGGTGGCTCAACGCCGCCTCGGGGATCGGCGGCCTCGTCGGAGCCGTGGCGGCCGGTGCGCTCGTGGGGCGAGGCCGGCTCGCCGGCGACTTCGGTCTCGGCGTGCTGCTGTTCGGAATCCCGCTCGCGTTCGTCCCGGCCTGGCGCGACCTCGGCTTCGCCCTCGTGCTCTTCGGCATCGTCGGGGTCGGAAACACACTGGCCGACGTCTCGGGGATGACGCTTCTGCAGCGGGCCGCACCCGATGACGTGCTCTCGCGGGTCTTCGGCGCCCTCGAGAGCCTGCTGCTCCTCACGGTCGGGCTCGGGGCGGTCGCTGCGCCGGCGCTCGTCTCGGCACTCGGCATCCGCGGGGCGCTCGTCGTCTCGGGCCTCGTGCTCCCCTTGTTCGTGATCCCCGCCTGGGGGTTGCTTCGGCGGATCGACGCCGAAGCCATCGTCCCGTTTGACCGCATCGAGCGCCTCCGGGCGGTCTCGTTCCTCGCACCGCTGCCGGAGGCCACGCTCGAGCAGCTTGCCCGCGCCGCCGTCGAGGAACGTGCCGCCGCCGGAGCGGAGCTCGTGCGCCAGGGCGAGGCAGGCAACCGTTTCTACCTTGTCGCCTCCGGATCGCTCGTCGTCTCGGTCGACGGCACGGAGGTCGCGACCCTCGGCCCCGGAGATTCGTTCGGGGAGATCGCGCTCTTGCGAGACGTGCCGCGCACGGCCACCGTGACGGCCCGCTCCGACGCCGTGCTCTACACGCTCGGAAGAGAGGATTTCGTGCCGGCCGTCTCCGGCTACGCACCGAGTCGCGCCTCGGCCGACGCCGTCATCGGGCTCAGGCTCGGGCCGCGTCCGGCCGGGATCGTGCGCGCCTAGTGCCCCTGCAGGACTGCCGTCATTGCCTGGAGGGCACTAGATGGCGCCGCTGCTCGGGAGCGACCCGAGGCGGCTCGTAACGACGGCCTGGGCGGCCTCGGCGCTCGCCGGGTGGCCGGTGACCGCGCCGATGAACTCGTCCCGGTCGAGCGTCAGCAGGTCGACGTCGGTGGCTGCCGTGACCGTGGCCGTGCGAGGGACGTCGTGGAGCAGCGCAATCTCCCCGAAGGAATCCCCGGCGTGCAGCCTTCCGGGCGGCCGGCCGTCGGCGTGGACGTCCACCTCACCCGCCGCGATCACGTAGAAGCGATCGCCGGCCTCGCCCTCACGGATCACGTCGGTGCCGGCGGCAATGCGCAGGGGCTGGAGCTCGAGCGAGACGAGCTCGAGCGTGGCCGGCGGGAGCGGGCGGAAGATCGGGATGCTGCGGAGGAGCTCGAGGCCTTCCGTCGGTGCAGCGATGCTCGCGTCGAGGGCACGAAGCTGGCTCCAGGCCAGGGCCGTGCAGACCGGGAGCGGGGCGCCCACTGCCAGGAGCGCACCGCGGTCGCCGAAGGCGGAGATGAGAACAGGCGCGATGATCGCGCCCAGACCCAGCGTCCCGACGAAGACGCTTTGCGCGACGCCCATCACCCGGGTCAAGACGTCGTCGGGCACGGCGCGCTGCAGGAGCGTCAGCCCGGCGACGTCGACGACGGTTGTCCCGATTCCGACGAGGGCGAGCAGGACGAGCGCCGGGGCTGTGTGGGGGAGGGCCGCGATGAGGGCGATCGGCAGCCCGACGAGGGCAAGGCCGAGCCCGAAATCGGAAGCCAGCCGTATGCGGCCGACGAGGCCGAGCGCGACGAAGCCTCCGAGGAGGCCGCCGACGCCGACGCCCGAGTTGAGGAAGCCGATGCCGGCTTTGCCAAGGTCGAGGAGCTCGAGCGCCATCACGACGATGAGGACGTTGAGCGCTCCCGCCGCCAGCGTCTGCATCCCGTAGAGCCCGAGGATCAGCCTCAGCCGGGAATCCCGCGCGACGGTGCCGAAGCCGGCGAATGCCTCTCGGAGGAAGCCGCGCCCCGACGGCCGGCGCGCGAGGCCGTCCCCGGGATGGACGCCGACCAGCAGGACGGCGGCGAGCAGGAACACGCCCCCGGTCACCGCGAAGACCGTGTCCGTCCCGGTCGCTGCCAGCAGCAGCCCTCCGATCGCCGGCCCGACGAACATTCCGACGCTCTCGATCGTCGTCAGGACGAGGTTCGCAGCCGTCAGCTCTTCGGCCGACCGGGCGAGCTGCGGGAGCAGTGCCGCCTGCGTCGGCCGGAACGTGGACTGGAGCAAGCCCATCAGGCTCCCGAGCGCGTAGACGATTCCCGACGGCGCGTGGGCGAAGGCGGCCACCGCGGCGAGCCCGATCGTCGCGCTGCGGGCCACGTTGATGGCGACGATCACCTTTTCCCTGCGGTAGTGGTCGCCGAGCACCGCTCCGAACGGGGCCGCGACGACCGATGGGAGGGTGCGGAGGAGCCAGACGAGGCCCACAGCGCTCGCCCCGCCTCGCTCGTAGGCATAGAGGGAGAGGGCGACGATGAAGATCCAGTACGCGGAGACCGTCCCCGCCCACGAGACCTCGACCCGCCTCAGGTTCGGGTTCGTGAAGACGGACGAGAAGGCGCGGCGCGACTCCGCGAGCCGTTCCCGAAAGGCCTGGAGCATCGGGCGATCGTAAAGGGGTTTGCGTTTTCCCGGAAGAAAGGGAAGATATGTCGGTGCTTCACCGTCTAGTGCAAGAACACGCCGGTCTGGGAACTGGCGGTCGACAGGAGGAGGAGTAGTGGAAGAGAACATCGAGCCAACGACTCCCGAGAACGAGGAAGTCGAGGCGCATCTGTTGAGCCCACCGGGCGAGCGGCCCCCGGTGGAGCTGTCGCCACCGAACGAGCGGCCCCCGGTCGAGGCGAACACGGAGGGTCCCGACGTCGAGCTGCACGCCTTCGTCGAGCGGCCCCCGGTCGAGCGGCCCCCGGTCGAGTAGCGCTTTTCTCTGGCTCTGGGTTTCGTCGGGGCGGCCGTGGCCGCCCCGACTGCTGTCTGGGCCCAGCTAGGTCAGCCGAGCTGATCTTGCGCCGGGTTGATGGCGAAGATCAACCGATCTTCGCCATTACGTGCTTGATCTGGGTGTAGTCCTCGAGTGAGTAGGCCGAGAGGTCCTTCCCGTACCCGGACTGCTTGTAGCCGCCGTGAGGCATCTCGCTCACCAGCGGGATGTGGTCGTTGATCCACACCGTCCCGAACTGGAGCTTCCGGGCGGCGTTCAGGGCCCGGCCGATGTCCCGCGTCCACACCGACGCGGCGAGGCCGTAGTTGACGTCGTTGGCCCACTCGATCGCCTGGTCGTCGTCGGCGAACCGCTGCACGGTGACCACAGGCCCGAAGACTTCACGCTGGACGATCTCGTCCTCCTGGCCGACGTCGACGACGACGGTCGGCTTGACGAAGAAGCCGCGATCGCCGTTCGTGCCGCCCCCCGTGAGGAGCGTCGCGCCCTTCGCGCGGTCGAGGAAGCCGAGCACCCGCTCCTGCTGTGACCTGGAGATGACGGGGCCCATCTCGATCTCGTCGCCCTCGGCGGGATCGCCGACGTGCAGCGACTCGACCGCCGGCACGAGGGCCTCGAGCAGCTTGTCGTAGACCTTGGGGCCGGCGACGACGCGGGATGCCGCGGTGCAGTCCTGTCCCGAGTTCCAGTAGCCGCCGATCTTGATCCCCTCGGCGACGGCCTCGGGGTCTGCGTCGTCGAACACGAGCACCGGCGCCTTGCCGCCGAGCTCGAGATGGACGCGCTTGAGGTTGTCCGCCGCGGTCCGGGCGATGATCTTGCCCGTCTCGACGTCACCCGTCAGCGACACGAGCCTGATGTCGGGGTGCTTGACGATCGCCTCGCCAACGGGAACGCCGTCGCCGGTGATCACGTTCAGCACGCCGGGCGGGAGGATGTCCGCCGCGAGCTCCGCGAAGCGTAGGGTCGTCAACGGGGTCTGCTCGGACGGTTTCAGGATCTGGACGTTCCCGGCGGCCAGTGCGGGAGCGAACTTCCAGACCGCCATCATCAGCGGGTAGTTCCAGGGTGTGATCCCGC
>DATDDZ010000419.1:0-1908 GCA_036523555.1 Gaiellaceae bacterium | reverse complement strand
TCCTCCCAGCGCTCCGCCTGCTTCTCGGTGGGGCGGATGTAGTAGTAGATGTTCTCGAAGTCGATCTGCGTCAGGTCGCCGCCCCACATCGGCAGTGGCCGGGCGAGGAAGTAGTCCAGCGACTTGTGCCGGAACTTGCGCATCCAGTCGGGCTCGTTCTTGTGCTCTGCGATCGCCTCGACGACCTCGTGCGAGATCCCCCGGCCGGACTTGAAGAAGTAGTCCTTCGCCTCGTCCGGGTTCGAGAAGCCGTACTTGTACTCCTCGCGGATCTGCTTGACGACGTCGGTTTCAGGTGTGGCCATCAGACCTTTGCCTCGTAGCGTTCGTACCCCTCGGCCTCGAGCTTGTGCGCGAGCTCGGGGCCGCCTTCCTCCACGATACGTCCGTCGGCGAACACATGCACGAAATCGGGCTCGATGTAGTCGAGGATCCGCTGATAGTGGGTGATCACCAGGGCGCCCATCTTCGGGGAGACGAGCTCCTTGACGCCGTTCGCGACCACACGTAGGGCGTCGATGTCGAGGCCGGAGTCGGTCTCGTCGAGAATCGCGATCCGAGGCTTCAGCATCGCCATCTGCAGGATCTCGACCCGCTTCTTCTCCCCGCCCGAGAAGCCGTCGTTGAGATAGCGGGACGCGAGCTCGCGCGAGACCTTGAGCCGGTCCATCTGCTCGAGGAGCTCCTTGCGGAACTCGGGGATCGGCACCGGGTCGTCCTCGCCCCCGGCCTTCGCCTTGCGGGTCGAGTTGATCGCGCTGCGCAGGAAGCTGGTGACCGTGACGCCGGGAACGGCGTGCGGGTACTGGAAGGCGAGGAAGAGCCCGCGGTGCGCGCGCTCGTCCGCCCCCATCTCGAGCAGGTTCTCGCCGTCGAAGAGGATCTCGCCCTCGGTGATCTCGTAGGCGGGATGGCCCATCAGCGCGTACGCGAGAGTCGACTTGCCGGAGCCGTTCGGCCCCATGACGGCGTGCACCTCGTTCGGGCTCACCGCGAGGTCGACGCCCTTGACGATCTCGGTGCCGTCCTCGAGGGCGACATGCAGGTTTTTCAGCTCCAGTAGCGCCATTTCATCTCCGAGGTGGAGAGCGGGCTCAGAGGCCTGCTCATGCTCGCATCGTAGCCAATCGAGCTTCTGCCTCGACCCTTCCCACTTTCGGCCTGAAACAGCTACGCTGCTCGCATGCCGAACGTCGGACCGTGGGAGATCATCCTGCTGCTCCTGCTGGCGCTGCTCCTCTTCGGCGCCAAGCGGCTGCCGGAGATCGGGCGCTCGATGGGGCGCGGCATGCGCGAGTTCAAGGACTCGGTGAGCGGCAAGGATCACGACGACGAGCCGGCCGAGCTGCCGATGCAGACGACCGACACGACGACCTCGCCGCGCGCACGCGAACGCGACCCCGTCTAGCTCGCAGACCATGAGAGCGTTGCCCCGGCGCCTGCGACACGGTGAAGAGGCGACCCTCGTCGAGCATCTCGACGAGCTGAGGACCAGGATCTTCGTCTGCCTGGGGGCCCTGTCGCTCGGGTTCGTCGTCGCGTTCGTCTTCCGCCACAACCTCCTGAACTGGCTGAACGCACCGCTTCCGGCCGGGCGTGGGAAGCCGATCACCCTCGGCGTCGCGGAGCCGTTCCTGACCTCCTTCAAGATCAGCCTGCTCGCGGGCCTCGGCCTTGCGCTCCCCGTCGTGCTGTGGCAGCTGTGGAGCTTCCTCGCGCCGGCGGTCGAGGAGCACGCTCAGCGCCTCGTCTTCCTGTTCGTCCTCCTCGCGAGCGTCCTGCTCGTTGCCGGGGTCGCGTTCGGCTACTGGATCGTCCTGCCCCAGGCCGTGCACTTCCTGACCAACTTCGACCAGAGCCAGTACCACATCCAGCTCCGTGCCCGCGACTACTACGGCTTCGTCATGA
>DATDDZ010000418.1:0-9345 GCA_036523555.1 Gaiellaceae bacterium | reverse complement strand
AGCGCCCGCGTCACGATCCCGACCGGGTTCGTGAAGTCGACGATCCAGGCGCCCGGCGCGGCGCGCTCGCGCACGCGGTCGGCGATGCCGAGCATAACCGGCACCGTCCGCATCGCCTTCGCGAAGCCGCCGGCGCCCGTCGTCTCCTGCCCGACGCAGCCGCAGCGCAGCGGAATGGTCTCGTCGAGGTGCCGCGCCGCCTGCCCGCCGACGCGGATCTGGACGAGCACGAAGTCGGCGCCGTCGAGGGCGCGGTCGAGGTCGTCCGTCGTCTGCAGTCCGGCCGTGTAGCCCTGACGGTCGAGCATCCGCCCGGCGAGCCCGCCGACCACCTCGAGCCGCTCCTCGTCGATGTCGTGCAGCACCAGGTCTCGCACGTCGATGCGGTCGCGCTCACGTGACAGCCCCGACACGAGCTCCGGCGTGTACGTCGACCCGCCCCCAACTACGGCGATCTTCACGCGTTCACCCCTTGACTCCGGTGAGGGTGACGCCCTCGACGAAGGCCTTCTGGGCGAGGAAGAAGACGATGATCACTGGCGCCATCACGAGCAGCGTCGCCGCCATCGTCAGGTTCCACTGCACCTGGTGCAGAGAGCGGAACTCCGACAGGCCGATCTGCAGCACCCAGCTGCCCGGGTTCTCGCGCGTGTACAGCAGCGGCAGGAAGAAGTCGTTGAACGTGTAGAGGAAGGAGAAGAGCGCCACCGCCGCGATTGCCGGCTTCGCGAGGCGCACGACGACGGTCGCGAGGATGCGCAGCTCGCCACAGCCGTCGACCCGGGCCGCGTCGAGGTATTCCTCGGGAATCGTCAGGAAGAACTGCCGCAGCAGGAAGATCGAGAACGCGTCGCCGAACCAGTTCGGGATGATCAGCGGCCCGAGCCCGCCGATGAGATGCAGCTTGGCCCACATGACGTAGAGCGGCACGACCGAGACGACCGGCGGGAGCATCAACGCGATCAGTACGAGCCCGAAGGCGACGCTCCGCCCGCGCCAGCGGATGCGCGAGAGCGCGTAGGCAACCGGAACGCTCGAGAGCACAACGCCGAGCGTGGCGAGACACGAGTAGATCATCGTGTTCAGGGCCCAGTGCCAGATCGGCGCCTGGTGGAAGACGTCCACGAAGTTCTGCCAGCGGAACGGGCGAGGCCAGAGATGCGACGACAGCGCCTGGTCGTTGGTCATCAGCGCCGTCAGCGCGATGAACGCGAACGGGAGCAGGAAGATGATCCCGGCGACGATCAGAAGGCTGTGGTCGGCCACGGCCATGAGGAACCTGCGCCGCCGCACGCTCGCCGGCGGCCGGCGCCGGACGACCGTGCCCGTGACTGGCACGCTCGCCGTGCTCACTTGGCCGCCCCTACGTAGTGAACCCAGCGACGTGAGTTGCGGATGATCAGGACGGTGACGACGAACGCGACGGCGAGCAGCATCACCGACATCGCGGACGCGTAGCCCATGTTGAAGTAGCGGAAACCGTGCTGGTAGAGCAGCACGGGATAGAAGAGCGTCGAGGCCTCCGGATAGCCGAGGTTGTTGACCGTCTGGTCACCGGCCTGGGACGCCTGCCCCGACGCGACGTTCGCCGCGACGTAGGCCTGCGTGAAGTACTGCAGCCCCGCGATCACGCCGATCACGACGGAGAACAGGATCACCGGGCTGATCGTCGGAAGCGTCACCCAGCGGAAGCGCTGGAGCGGCCCGGCGCCGTCGAGCTCTGCCGACTCGTAGAGGTGCCTCGGCACGTCGAGGATCGCGGCGAGGAAGATGATCATGATGTTCCCGACGCCCCACAGCCCGAGGATCACGAGCGAGGGCTTCGACCAGCTCGGCGACTGGAACCAGAGCGGCCCGTCGATCCCGAGGTGCTTGAGGATGATGTTCACCGGCCCTGTCGCCGGGTTGAGGATGTAGACGAAGGCGAGCGTAGCGGCAACGGGCGGCGCCAGCGCGGGCAGGTAGAAGATCGTCCGGAGGATCCCGACGCCGCGCCTGGCCCGCGCGAGCATCATCGCGATGCCGAGCGCGAAGACCACCTGGAGCGGGACCATGACGACGATGATCCAGATGGTGTTCCTGACCGCGGAGCCGATCTGCGGGTCCTGAGTGAAGAGGTAACGGTAGTTCGCCGTTCCGATCCACTTCGGCGACGACAGCAGGTCGTAGTGGGTGAACGAGAGGTACACGCTCATCACGAGCGGGTAGCCGAAGAACGTCCCGAACCCGATCAGCCACGGGGCCATGAGGAGCAGCACGAGGCGGCGGCGGCGCCAGGCGGCTTTCCGCTTGGCGCGCCGCCGCTCCATGCTGGGAACGGCAGCTGCAGCTGCCGCTCGACTCACGGCACGCCGCCCGCCTGAGCCTGCTTCAACTGGGCGTCGATCTGCTTGTCGAGCTTCTGCAACCCCTTCTGTAGGTCACCGGCGTGGCCGGCCTGCCACTTGACGGTGAACGCCTGGATCAGCGTCCCGTACGCGTTCCCCGCCGCAGTGATGGGCGAGGTCGTCGAGTTGGGATTCGCGAAGATCTGCAGGAACGTCTTGAAGTGCGCGTCCGGCTTGATGTCCGGCGACGTCAGGGACGCCTTGGTCGTGGGCACGTTGCGGACGCCGTTCGAGAACACGGCGAGCGCGTGGCTGTTCGTCGTCAGGTACTTGACGAGAGACCAGGCCTGATCCTTGTGCTTGACGCCCTTCGGGATCCCGATGATCGTGCCGTTCACGTAACCGGCTCCGTACAGCCCCGGCCTGCTGTCGTCGACCGGGGCCGGCGCCGTTCCGTAGTCGAGCGACGGATGCTCCCGGCTGATGAACGCGACCCGCCACTCGCCGTCGATCATCATCGCGAGCTTCCCGATCTCGAACGCATGCGAGGCCGAGAACTCGTCGGCCGCCCCGGCGTTGAACTTCTGGAGCTTCGTGTATCCGTACCAGTCGATGAGGCTCTTCTGCCAGCGCAGCAGCTTCGCCCAGGCCGGGTCCTTCGACAGGATCGACTTGCCGCCGCTGTCGATCCACTTGGCGCCGAAGAGCGGGGCGTACACGGTCAGGTCCGGCGCGTTCCCGGAGTAGAAGCCGAGGAACGGGTTGTAGCCGGCGACCTTGATCGAGCCGTCCGAATTCCTCTTCGTCAGCTTCTTCGCGTACGCGGTCAGCTGCGACATCGTCTTCGGCGGGCCCTTGAGCCCGGCCGCCTTGAACATCTTCTTGTTGTAGTAGAAGCCGTAGACGTCGGCGAGCAACGGCAGGGCGCAACGCTTCCCGTTGTACTGCGTGTAGTACTGCGACGTCTTCGGGAACATGCCGACGTCGATCTTGTCCTTCGTCAGGAACGGCTTCAGATCGATCCAGGCTCCCGACTTGCAGTAGTTGCCGACGTTCGCCGAGGTGAAGGAGCTGACGACGTCGGGCACGTTGCCGCTTCTGATCGCGGCGGTGATCTTGTCGTCGTTGATGCCGCCGACGACCTTGACCGTCACCTCCGGATGGTTCTTGTCGTACTCGGCCACGACTCCTTTGAAGGCCTTGAGCTCGGCAGCGCTCCAGCCGACCCAGATCGTGATGTTGGTCGCCTTGGCCGTCTTCGTGCCGGCGCTGGCCGAGGTCCTCATCGCTGCGACGACCACCGCGCACAGCACGAGAGTCGCCAGCAACCCGATCGCCACGCGTCTCATAACGGTTCCTCCCTCCGGGGCGATTGTCGTCGACCCCGAGTCCGTTCTCCAGCCCCGGCTTGGTCGTCGGCGACTGAATTCTCGTAAAGGCTCCGAACCAGAACTCTAAGACCGAGGCGAAGTGAAAGTCAAGCTTGTGGAAAAGAGGGCGCTGTGAGTTAATCTTCTTCACCAAATGCCCGAAGCCACGCAGTTGGGCCGTGCCACGCCTCCCCTGCTCAAGCATCTCAACGAGCGGACGATCCTGGAGGCGATTCGTGCAGCTGCGCCCATCTCCCGCGCAGAGATCTCGCGGCGGGCCGGAATCTCGAAGCCCACCGTGTCACATGCGCTCCAGTCGCTGCTGCGAGCCGGGCTGGTCAGGGAGGCACCACGCGGCCCCGACGGGCCGAGCTACGGCGCCCTCTTCTTCGAGCCCGTCCCCGAAGCGGCGTACGTCCTGGGGCTCGACCTCGGAGCTCGCTTCCTGCGCGGCGCGGTCTGCGATCTCGCCGGCGAGATTCGCGCACGGCAGGACGTCGAGCTCCGCGGCGCCGACGCCGACCGCGCGCTCGACGCGATCGCGAGGCTCCAGGCGTCGCTCGTGTCGTCGGCGGCACTGCCGGTGGAGCGCATCGACGGCGTCGTGCTCGGCGTTCCCGGCGTGCTCGACGCGAAGACATCGACGCTCCAGCTGACGACGCCGAACATTGCCGGGCTCGAAGGGCGATCGTTCGGGCGCGACGTCCGCGACCGTCTCGGCATCGCCGTCACACTCGAGAACGACGTCAACCTGGCTGCGGTGGGCGAGCGCTGGGCCGGGGTTGCGCAGGGAGTCGACGACTTCGCGTTCCTGTCCATCGGCACGGGTCTCGGCATGGGTCTCGTGCTCGGCGGAGAGCTGCACCGCGGCACCCACGGCGCGGCCGGCGAGGTCGACTGGGCTCTCGCAGGCCTCTCGGAGGACGTGGACCCGTCCGCCGAAGGTGTCGCAGCCCTGGCGGCCCGGCTCGGAGGCGGCGGCTCGCCGACGTCCGTCCTCGCCGCTCCCTACGACGCCCGTGACATCTTCGCGGCGGCGCGACGCGGCGACACGCTTGCGCACGCGGTGGTCGACGAGGTCGCGCGACGCATCGCAGCTCACATCGCCCCGATCAGCGCCGTGGCCGATCCGGCCCTCGTCGTCCTCGGCGGCGGTCTGGGCTCGAACGGCGACCTGCTGCTCCGCCCGGTGAGACGGCTACTCGGGGAGTGGCTTCCCTACGCGCCGAGGGTCGAGATCTCGTCGCTCGGCGAGGCGGCCGTGCTGATGGGCGCCCTGGCGACGGGGCTTCGCGCGGCGCTCGACAACGTCTTCGTCAACCGCCCGACCGCGGGGAGCGCCTCCTAGGAGCCGGTCTCGTTCCCGCCGACGTCGTTGCCCTCCGCGTCCACGCGGAGGATCAGCCTGCTGGCGAGAATTCCGGGACCGCCGTTCGAGCGGATGACATTGCCTTTGAGGAGGAGCGTGCCGCCGCCCCCGTCCTGACCTCGTGCAAGGACGACACCCGCCCGCTTCGGAGGCGTGCGGGCCAGCGCGTTCCGCACGATCGTGTTGGCGCTGATCTCGAGGGCGCTCGCGACAGCTGCACGGCCGTCGTTCGGCTCGAGCTCGAGCAGGATCCCCGGGCCTGCGTTGTCGTGGATGGTGTTGCCGGCGATGTGGACGTCGAGCGCCGGCTGGCCGCGGTCGGTCGGGCTCGAGGTCGATCCCGGCGGCGGGCTGGCCCGGAGGCACGTCGCGCACGCCCTCGATCTCGTCGGCGGCGGGCAGGACGCGGGTGTCGAGGAAGCCGCCTCCCGTCCCGTTGCCCTCGATCCTCAGGCCGATCACGGCCGTGGCGGAGATCGCGTTGCGGCTCGCTCCGCCGAGAGTCGAGTCGAGGATCGCGATGTCGGCCGCGAAGCTGTTCCCGTTGCCTCTGCCGCTGATCGTGACGTCGTCCTTCGCGACACGCGGACATTGCCGGGCGCGGGGACATACACGATCCTCGTCGATCCGCAGGCGGCTTCGACCGGCTCGATGACCGTCACGCTCTACGACGTCCCGCCGGACGCAGGCGGCCCGATCGGCTTCGGTAGCCCGGCCACCGCGAACGTCAGCACGCCCGGGCAGAACGTCGCCTTCAGCTTCGCCGGCCAGGCGAACCAGCGTGTCAGCGTCAAGCTCTCCGGAGTCACGATCTCGACGTCCCAGGTCTCGACGTACATCGCATTGCCCAGCGTCGTGCCGTCGGGCTTGAGGATCGGAACCTACGCCGTCGTGGTCGACCCGCAGGCGGCCGCGACCGGCTCGATCACGGTCACGCTCTACGACGTTCCGCCCGACGCGACCGGCAACCTCGTCGGCGGCCCGTCTTTGATCGCGACGATGTCCGTCCCGGGACAGAACGGCAGGTTCACCTTCGACGGGCACGTGGGCCAGCGGGTCAGCCTCGCGCTCTCGGCCGTGACGGTCTCGACCTCCTACGTCTCCATTCTGAGGCCGGACGGAACGACGCTCGTGGGCCTGACGCTGGTGACCACGACGGGCCGGACGTTCACCGTCGATCCGCCCGTGGATGGGACCTACGCGGTCGTCGTCGACCCGCTGTCGACGGCGACCGGCAGCATGACGCTCGCGCTCGCCGCCGGGTAACGGCCGCGCTCAGACGTTCCGGCGGAGGAAGACGAAGCCGAGCGGCACGAGCGCCGCGAGCGCGACGAACGGCGCGAGCGAGACCCGCGTCCGCTGCTCTCTGAGCTTCGTGGACGGGCCCGTGCCGAGTATGTCCTTCGCGGCAGAGACGATTCCGCCGGTGTCTCCCGACTCGATCACGAGGCCGTTGCCCGCGGCGGCGAGGCGCTCCGCGTTGTGCCGACTCTCCGGGTCAGGGCGATAGGCAGGGTCGGGCCTGTTCTTCTGGAGGAAGATCTTCTCGCGAGCGCCCCAGACGTGGACGAACAGCAACCGGATGCCGTTGTCGCGGAACTTGTTCGAGAGGATCACGTCGTCGAACGAACGGCTCTCGCCGTCGCTGAACAGGATCACGAGCCTCTTCTTCACCTGCGGCGAGAAGTAGTTGTTCGGCCCGAAGTCGCCGAGCGAGTTGTAGTCCGTCGCGAGGCTGTTCGTGCCTGCCGGCGGGGGCTCCTCGATCGAGACGGCATCGCGAAGCGTGGAGGTGAACACCTGCGCATCGAGCGTCGGGAACAGGTGGGGCAGGGTGCGGTCGGTCAGCGAGACGATTCCGAACGGGATGTCGCCGAGACTGGAGCGAACGTCCTGGGCGATCTTCTTGGCGCGGTCGAGCCGCATCGGCGATCCGCTGTCTTGCCTGGCGAGCATCGACCGCGAGATGTCCAGGACGACGAAGGCCTCCGCGTCGGCTCGTCCGGTCTCGATGCGGTTTCCGGAGATCACCGGCTGTGCGGCAGCAATCCCGAACAGGCCGGCGATCGCTGCGATCGCCACCGGAACGCCGAGGCGGCCGCGAAGCGGCGGTGGTGTCAGCTCGAGGTTGCGCGAGACGCGGCGCGAGCGCCGCTCGAGCAGCGCATAGGCGGCCAAAGGGACGAGGACCGCGAGCGCGATCAGGCTCCCGAGGGGTGATAGGAAAGCCAAGCTAGTACCCGGAGCCCGGGGTGGCGAGCGCGGCGCCTCCGGAGCGCCCGAAGCCGTGGGCGGAACCACCGCCGGTGCCGGTCGGCAGCCGCTTCAGCAGCCGGAGCGTGAGCTCGAGGTTGAACTTCGCATCCTCGTTCGACGGATCGGCGGTGAGCGCCCCGCGGAATGCGCGCGACGCGTACTGGAGGAAGCGCAGGCGCTGCTGCTGGTTGTCGGTGGTCGCGAGGCCGAGCCCCATGACGCCGAGGAGGTTCGCGGCCTGCCCACGTCGGGACGCGTTGTTCGACTCGCGGATGAACTGGGCCAGAGAGACGAGGGCCTGGCTCCGGAGCGCGTCCGCGTTCGTCTGCATGAACGGGTTCACCTCCGGCCGGGCGAGCCAGAAGCTCCGCAGCGTCTTCCGGTAGAAGAGGTCGTCGTTGACCCCGAGGAGGTTGCGCCCCGCATGAAACGGCACCGTCTCCTTCGGCTGCCAGAGGTCCGAGCGGGTCGGCGCGGCGAGGAAGCGCACGTCGTCGGCCCTGAAGGTGTCCTGCCAGCGTCCGACGTCGAGCGCGAGCAGCAGGACGACGACGCCTGCGGCGAGCGCGACGACGGTGCCGGCGAGCCAGCGCCAGGTCACGGCTGCGTCCTCGGGACGGGAAGGCGGCCGCACCAGTGCTCGTTCGCCGCCAGGGCGACGAGGGCGAGACCGGCGATGAGGATGAGCGTCCACGGGACCGAGCCCTGGAGTGCACCTTCTGCGGCGCCGACGCCGTGTCCGACCCGGGTGACCGGTGCGTCGAATGCACCCTTGCCGGCGAGGTTCTTGAAGAGCGCGAGGTTGTCCGCCCGCGGCGTCAGCGCGACGATCCGGAACGGGACGTTCAGGTTGCGGAAGGTGTTCAGCGTCTGGGCGACCCTGGGGACGTCGTCGGGGGCCGTGTCGAGGTCACTCACGAGCAGGATCGGCCCGTGCCGGTTCCCTGCGCGGACGAGGGCGTCGTGCGCGGCGACGAGGCCGGACGAGATCTGGGTGCCGCCGGAGAAGTTCGACGTCCAGGGCGTCGGCGTCGTCGGGTCGAGCCCGGGCCGCGGCCTGGCGGGCGGCGCGAAGAGCCGCACGAGCGGCCTGAGCTCCCTCGCGGGGGAGCCCGGCGGAAGCATCTCGTAGGCGATGTCGGAGAACGCGATCAGCCCGATCCTCGTCTGCGAGCGAATCAGCCGCTCGAGGACGTTGACGATCGTCTGATCCGCCTCGGGCTTGATCGAGCGCGAAACGTCGAGGACGAGCATCCCGCTGCCTCCGCCCGGAAGCAGGCCGTGAGTCGCCGCCGCATTGCCGCGTCCCGTGGTGCTCGCCAGCACGAGGAGCCCGACGAGGACGACGGCGAGGGCCACCCGCACGATCAGCGTCCGCCGCGCCGCACCTGCGAGGCGCGCGGTGCTCGCGAGTGGAATGGCGGGGCCGCGCACGCGGCGTCGGGCCCTCTCAGCGAGCGTGGCCATTGGACCTCTCCGCGACGACGCGCCGCACGTCGACGGTCAGGGGCTGCGTCGCCGCCGGCATGGGAGTGTCCTCGCCCCACGCCAGCTCACGCGCTGCAAGCGCGAGATCGCGTTCGCCGGTGTGCGTGAGCTCACGCGAGAGGAGCTCGAGCGCTTTGCGCTTCGCCGGCTGGTCGTCGTCTTCCGACGCGCGCTCGACGAGCACCACAGCGCGCTCGAGCCTCGTGAGGACGGGCACACGCACCCGGCGCAGGATCGCCCGCACGAAGCCGGCGAACCCGATCACGGCGAAGAGGAAGAGCAGCGCGCTGGCCGCGAGCAGCAGCGCCTGGAGCAGGCCGGGCGACACCGAGTAGGTCACGCCGAGCGGCGCCGTGCTGAGGCGCCAGGACGGCTGCTGGAACGGGTCGGCGTTGGCGATGTCGGCGGCCGTCGTCCGGGAGGCCAGCGTCAACGGATACCACGGAACCTGAAGCGTCCGCTGGCCGCCGCCGGTGACCGGCCAGAAGAAGACCTTCGCCGGGTCGAACTGGATGCGCGTGAACGCGGCCGTCGG
>DATDDZ010000417.1:0-2556 GCA_036523555.1 Gaiellaceae bacterium | reverse complement strand
GCGCCTCGGGGAGATCGCGATCCTCCGCCGAGAGCTTCCGGTAGCCGAGCGAAGAGACCGTGTACATGGTCTGCACGAGAAGGTCCGAGACCTTCAGCCGCTTCAGCTCCTCCTCGAGCTGCCGGACGACCTCTTCGTCGGAGAGGCCCTCGGGCGGCTCGTCGGTCACGACGGCGGCTCCCAGAGCTCGAAGCGGTTTCCCTCCGGGTCCGTGGCCCAGCCGAATCGCCCGAACTCGTGCTCCGCGATGTTCGCGTCGACCTCTATGCCGGCCGCCCGGAGCTGCTCGAGCATCAGGTCGAGGTTGCGCACGCGGAAGTTGACCATCGACTGCTGTCCGGCCCGGCCGAAGTAGTCGGTGTCCAGCGGGAACGGAGCCCAGACGGTCTGGTCGCCGTCGCGGGCGGTGAAGGTCGTGCCGTAGTCCTCCATCACGATCCCGAGATGCTCGGAGTACCACGAACGGAGCGCGTCGGGATTCTTCGCGCGGAAGAAGACGCCCCCGATTCCCTCGACCGCCTCACCCACCGACGCGTGCCAGCGGCCGGCGCACGAGCTCGGCGAAGACGTCGCGGTGCGAGCCGAGCTCGCCGAGTCGCGCGTACTGCCGCTCGGCGGAATTGGCCTCGGGGACGGCGAGATACGGCGCAGCTCCGATCTCGCCGGCGACGGGCTCCACCCACTCGAGCAGCGACTCGATCCTCGACCGCGCCGGAACGACCACGTTCCGGTCGAAGTCGATGAGCTCTCCGCCGAGGCCGTAACGAATCGCGCGCCACATGTTCTCCTCGATCAGCCGGTTGGGCAGCGCGCGCAACGGCTCACCGTCGTCGACTGCGCGCACGAACCGTGCGCCGAGCGCGTACACGAGCGCAGCCAGCGCCTGCGCGTCGGCGAGGTCGGGCTGCGCGTCGCAGATCCGCACCTCGACGGTCGGGAAGGCGAGATGGGGCCGAACGCTCCACCAGATCTGCGTGTACTCGTCGATCGAGCGCGTGTCGTAGAGGAACCTGACGTACTCCTCGTAGCTCTTCCAGCCGTCGAAGGCGTCGGGGACCCCGCAGCGCGGGAACATCCGGGTGAAGATCTCGGTCCGCGCGGAGTGCAGCCCGGACACGCAGTCCTCGACGAAGGGCGAGCTCGCCGACAGCGCGAGCAGCTCGGGCAGGACATTCCTGAACGCGTTGCAGACGGCGATCGCGCGGTCCGGCCCGCGGATCCCGATATGGACGTGGATCCCGAAGCTGTTGTTGCGCCAGACGACGTACTGGAGGATGTCGTTGTTCCGCCGGTAGTGCGGCGTGTCGATGATCCGCTGGTCCTGCCAGCGGCTCCACGGATGCGTCCCGCTGCACGCGAGCCCGACGCCGAACCGGTCGGCGAGCTCGGAGAGCTGGTCGCGGCGCTCGGCCATCCGGTCGGCCACCTCGCCGAAGCCGTCGCAGCGGCCGGTCTTGATCTCGATCTCCGACGCGATCAGCTCGCCGACGACGTGCTCCTCGAGGTCCGTGCCGGCGGCGCCCTCCTTGAGCTCCTCGAAGCGGTTCGTGAGCTCGAGGGTATCCGCGTCGAGGAGCGCGAACTCCTCCTCCACCGCGACGGTGAGGTCCTCCCCGGACTCGAACGCCTCGCGGGCCGTGCGGATCTGCTCGTCGGGACTGAGTTTTTGCTGGTCGCCCACGTTCCTAGCGTAAATGAAGTGACGACCTGACTCAGAAAGCGGGGTTGCGGACGGTTTCGTCCTCCTCGGCGAACACCGGGTGAACACCGGGAGCGCGCTCGGCGACGTAGGCGCGGGTCCAGTGGTCACTTAGCGGGTCAGCCTCGCGCGCGCGCGCGAGCACGTCCGACCCCGTACCCCCTTCACTTTCTGCTCCAGACAATAGGAACGCTTCCTTGATTGCAAAGAAGATAAAATCGCCGCATGGTCGTAGCCGCCTCCACCGTCGCCATCGTCGCGATCGCAGCGGCGATCATCGTCGTCGCCCTTCTGGTCTGGTACGTCTCGCCACGAGGAGGCCGACGAAAGCGTCCGCCTCGCAGCTAACGGGCGCGAGTCCCGGATAGGTCAAGTTGTCACGCCGAGCGCACGACGGGCATTCGGAAACTCGGCGAGCACTTCCGCGTACTGGTCTTCGTCGATGACGCAAGGCTCGTCGAAGATGCCGTCGTACAGGATCCCGTGGGCTCGAGCCGTCAGGCCAGTGGCACCAGACCTACCGTTGGCAGAAGCTCCGGGCGATCGTGAGGGCGCGAGACAAGACCTGCCAGCTCGCCGACGACACCTGCTACGTGCGCCTCGAGGTGCATCACGTTCAGCCCGTCACCGAGGGCGGCCCGATGTGGGAGCTCGACAATCTGCGTGTGCTGTGCCAGTCGCACCATCACCGCATCGAACATGAACTAAAGCGGCAGCGCCACGACCAGTGGTGGCCACCTAAAATCATCTCCTGATGGCAAGCCCCGTTGGGGAGCGCGACGGACAGGTCAAACGTCCGCGTTGCGTTGGCTTGATCTTCTTACCCGCCACTGCGCTCGCGCTCACGGCGATGCTGG
>DATDDZ010000416.1:0-8103 GCA_036523555.1 Gaiellaceae bacterium | reverse complement strand
AGCTCGCCGAGGCGTACGACCGGGCGGACACCTGGGCACGGCACGTCGTTTCAGAGCACGCGGCAACGCCGGGCTGGCCGCGCACGCTCACGCTGGTCGAGGACGCAGCCTTCCATCTGTATCAGCGCGGCGCGGTCGACTACAGCCCGTGACGCTCAGCCCCGTCGAGCGGCTCGAGCGCCGCAAGCGCCGGCGTCGCCAGGAGCTGACGCGCTGGGGGGCCAGAGTTGCGATCGCGCTCCTTGTCTTCGGGCTCGGGGTCGCCCTGGGCCAGGCTCTCCACGACAATCCGAAGCCGGGACAGACGATCACACAGGAACGGACGCTCCGCCTGCCGACGACCGGAAGCCCCGGTTCGACGGTGACTCCGTAAGCTTGACTGTCAAGAAGGCGCATATTTGGGTAGATTTGCGGGACGATGGCGTCCGACGAGCCCGAGGTCCGGCGTTCGACTCCGGGCGGCGAAAGCGACTGGCTGACCCTGGGCCAGGCGGCAAAGTTCCTCGGGGTGGCGCAGAGCACGATCCGGAAGTGGTCCGACCTCGGCCGTGTGCCCGCCTTCTATACGCCCGGAGGGCACCGCCGCTACAAGCTCGGTGACCTAGAGGCGTTCCTCGAGCGTTCGGGGCCCGGCAAGCCAGCGCGTGGCCCGCTCGTCCTGGTCGTCGACGACGACTCCCAGGTCCGCGAGGTCGTCCGCATCAACCTCGAGCTCGAGGGGTACTCGGTTCGCGAGGCCGGCAACGCCGAGGACGGGCTCGCCGCGCTGGAGGACGAGGCTCCCGATCTCATCCTCCTCGACGTGATGATGCCTCAGGTCGACGGCTGGGAGATGCTCCAGCGGGTCCAGGAGCGGCACGGTGTGGGCTCGATTCCGGTCGTCATGTTCAGCGGTCAGCTCGACGCCGGAAACGAGGCGGAAGAGCGGGGAGCGCAGGGCTTCGTCGGCAAGCCGTTCGACCTACGGGCGCTGATCGATCAGACGAAGCAGATCGTTCCGGTCTGATCTCCGCCGACAGACCTCTCGAGCGCTAGAGCTCTTCGCCGGCCCGCAGGAGGCCCGCGGCTATGACCGCCAGTGAGGCAAGGAGGCTGATGAAGATGCCGATGCCTCGCCCGCGCCACCCGAAGAACTCCTCCGGGACGTCGATCAGCCGTATGAGAACGAAGATGGTCGAGAGCGCACCGAGCGCGATCACGATCAGGCTCTCCGGGATCGTCGCCGGCAGGTCGATTCCGGACTCACGGAGGGCGACGAGCGCCAGTACCGCAAGGCCGATGAAGAAGACGAGCTTGCCGAGGGCGCCGGTGTGCCAGCCGATCACGCTCGTCGTCGGGCCCTGTCCGGAGCCGACGTACCAGTCTGTGAACGCGGACAGCGCCAGGACGAGCCCGGAAACCCAGGTCAGGCGCTCGCCCCAGGCCCAGACGTTCTCGAGCGGGCGAGCGGGACGAGGCCTCGAGGACGTCCAGTTGTCCTCCTCGGGCCGGCTCACGGGATGGGGATCAGGTGTCTGCACGCAGCGGGAGAAACTGGCAGTCTAGGGACGACTTCGCAGGATTACTCTAGGGGGTCGGGATGATGCACGAGATCGAGAGCTCCGAAGCGGTCACCGAGGATTTCGTCGAGTTCTGGTCAACGGGGCAGGCCGTCAAGGGAGAGTTCCACTGCTCGGACTGCGGGCACGGCCTGGCGATCGTCTCGTCTCTGCCCGCCTGTCCGTCGTGTGGCGGGCGGTCGTGGGAGCGAGCCGACTGGAGCCCCTTCACCCGCTCGACCGCGACGAAGCTCTAGACGCATAGCTCGGGGGCAGGCCGGCGGGAGCGATCAGAGGCCGAAGACCTTCTGGACCTCGTGCCAGAGGGTCAGCATCAAGAAGATCGCGAGCCCGAGCAGGACCGCGAACGTGAGGAAGAAGCGGAGCCGCGCATGCGTGCGCTCGCGCCGGCGCCGGCTGCGGGCGTTCCGACGTGCACGGTGATAGTGATAGGCGCGATCGACCGCGCCGGGATCCAGGGGCGGCTCCTGGGCAGGAGCCGGCGTCGTGCGTCTGGCGGGCTGGGCCACCGGCGGATTCTAAAGGCCGTCGTCTGCCTCTCGCCCGGATTCCCAGCTAACTTGGCGTGCCCATGGCGGCGCAATCACCCCAGCGCGAAGCGCGTGCCAGGTCGACGGGCCTCGACTCCCTCGCCGAGTCCGCGCTCGGGCTGGCCCTGGCTTCGAGCCTGCCCGAGGCGATGCAGACGCTGGTCGACGCGCTCGCACGAGCTGCCGGGGCGGATGCCGTGGTTGCCCGAGTCACGGACGGAAGACGCCGACGCCTCGACGCGGCAGCGGTCGCGGCCGCCTCGCCGGCGATCGCCGCGGAGCTCGAGGGCTCGCGTGTGGCGCTCGAGCTCATGCCCGAAGCTGAGGAGTCCGACCCGGATCGCCTTCCCGAGGCGGTCCGCCGCGCCGCGGCGCGCGTAGACGCAAGGTTCGTCGTGATGCTCCCGGTGCACGTGGACGGCCGCCTTGGTGGAAGCCTCGAGATCATGCGGTCCGGTACTCCGTTCGACGAGGACGAGCGGCGAATGGCCCGCCTCGCGGCCGGGCAGGCGGCGCTCGCGATCCGGGCCTTCGGCGAGCCGGGGCGCCCTGAGGGGCCGGACGCCGAGGTCGTCCTCGACGTCGCGGGTGACGCGCTCGCTGCCGGCGCGGACGAGTCTCGGACTCCTGAGCATGTCGTCCGCCTCGCCGTCGAAGCGACGGGCGCCGCGGCGAGCCTTCTCTGGTGGCGACGCGGCGACGTGCTCGAGCTCGTCGCCACCTACGGGCTCGAGCTCGGAGGAGACTCTCTGGCGAAGACGAGCTCGGTTCTGGAGCGCGCGCTCGACGGCCGGCGAGCGGTGGCGCTCGACAACCTCGAGGGGGCCGCACCCGGCGAGCCGGCAGTGTCGGCGACCTTGCAGCTCGGTCAGCCTCCGGCCGGTGCGCTCCAGCTGCTGTTCGAGGACGACCCGACGGCAGTGGGCCTCGCAGCGTTGTCGACATTCGGAGTCCGAGCAGCGACAGCCCTCCGCCTTGGCCAGACCGCACGGGCGGTCACGCTCGAGCTCGAGCGCACGCGCGCCCTCCTCGGGGTCGTCGGCCAGGCGATCTCGCAGCTCTCGCTCTCCCACACGCTCGAGACGGCCGTCGAACGAGTGTCACAGCTTTTCGGCGTGGACCGCCTGGCGGTCTACCTGCTCGGCGAGGCCGGCGTGCTCGACGCCGCAGCCGTCGTCGGGCTCGCGGGCCCACACGTGCGGGTCGCGGAGCGTTTGCTCGAGCTCATGCTCGGGCGCTTCCGGTCGCGCGGCTTACTCCATGTCCACGACGTCGCGAAGGATGCAAGGCTCGGTGACGCCGCCGAGGCCGCGGCCGAGGCGGGCATCGCAGCAGCGATCGCCTTGCCGCTCCGTGCCCACGAGGACGTCGTCGGGCTCCTTTGCCTCTTTCCTCATGCCGACCGGGTGCTGACCGAGGACGAGTCGACCCTGCTCCTCGCCCTGGCGGGGCAGTTGGCCGTTGCGGTCCAGAACGCGCAGCTGCACGAGCATGCGAAACGGCTCGGTGAGGAGCGCGTCCGCGCGCTCGAGGCGGAACGGGCCGCCTCGAAGCGCAGTGCCGCCCTCTATGAGATCTCCCGGTCCTTCGCACAGAGTCTCTCGCTCGACGCCACGCTCGACGCGGTCGCGAAGACTGCGGCCGAGACACTGGACGTCGACATCGCGTTGATCCGCATGCCCGACGAGCGCCGGGAGGTGCTCGTGCCCCGTGCGCTGCACGTCGTCGACGCGAGGCTCGACGACGCCGTTCGCACGATGCTCCTCAAGCCGCAGCCGTTCGGCGCGCGCTCGATCCAGCGGTTGTTCAGGCTCCGCGAGTCGTTCGCGCTCTCCGTGGAGGGCATGGACGAGATCGGCCCACCCGCCACCGCCCTGGTTCCTTTCCTCGAGCGCGGCTGGACGGGCGCCGCGGTGCCGATCGCCACGACCGCCGAGGTGATCGCCTCGCTGTCGATCGTGTCCACCCGCCCCGACGTGCCGGTAACGGACGAGACGATCGAGCAGGCGGCGGCGATCGGCGGCCAGGCCGCACTCGCGATCGACAACGCACGTCTCTACCAGCAGCAGAAGCGGTTTGCGGACACGATGCAGCACTCCCTCCTGCCGCGTTCCCTGCCGGAGCTCGCCGGCTTCGAGCTCGGTGTCGCCTACGAGTCGTCGGCACGGGTCGAGGTCGGCGGCGACCTCTACGACTTCCTCGAGCTCGGCGACGGCCGGCTGGCGGTGACGCTCGGCGACGTCACGGGCCACGGCATCGAGGCGGCGGCCGACATGGCCATGGCCAAGTTCGTCTTCAGGTCGCTCGCGCGCGAGCATCCCGAGCCCGGCGAATTCCTACGCTTCGCGAACGACGTCATCGTCGGTGAGATCGCCCCGGGCAAGTTCATCACGATGGTCTATCTGGTCATCGACGCCTCCGGGCATCTGACCGTTGCGGGCGGCGGACATCCGTCGCCACGCCTGATCGGCGCGGACGGGACCGTGACGGGGCTGGAGACCAGGGGCCTCGTGCTCGGAATCGAGCCCGGCCAGCAGTACGAGGAAGTCCGTGCGCGGGTCGAGGCGGGAGGGGCGGTCGTCCTGTGCACGGACGGCGTCCTCGAGGCGCGGCGCAGCGGCGAGCTCTACGGATTCGAGCGGCTCGACTCGGTGTTGGCGGCCCGGCGCGACCTGTCGGCGCCCGCCCTCGCCGCCCAGGTGCTCGAGGACTGCCGAGCCTACGCGCAGGGCGAGCTCGACGACGATTGCGCGCTCGTCGTGCTGAAGCGGACGGGCTGAGTTGATCGAGCTTCGCCGGACGGCTGGGCAGTTCGCCCGAGTCGGCCACAGGGGTGCCTCGGCCCTCGCACCCGAGAACACGCTCTCAGCGCTCGAGCTCGCGGTCGAGCTTGGCTGCGACATGTTGGAGTTCGACGTCCTCGACCTCGCCGACGGCTCGCTCGTGCTCGCGCACTCGAACAACCTCCGCGAGGTCAGTCACGGGGCCGCGCGCGGTCGCGTCCGAGGGCTGGCCCTCGAGGCGCTCAGGCAGGTTGCGCCTGCGCTGCCGACTCTCGACGACGCGCTCGCGTTCTGCGCGGACCGGTTGCCCAAGACCGCGCTGCAGCTCGACTTGAAGCGGCGCGGAATCGAGGAGCGCGTGGTCGAAGCCCTGCGCCGCCACGACGTCCTCGACCGCTCCTGGGTCAGCGGCTTCGACGCCCAGGCGCTGCGCCGCGTCGCGGAGGTCGAGCCGGATCTGGCCCGCTCCTACACGCTTCCCCGGGACCGGTTCGGGATCTCGAAGAGGGGACCGCTCGCACCGGTCGTCCGCGGCGCGCTCGCGTCGCTCGGCGCCTCGCTCCCACGCCGCCTGCCCTCCCTGCTGTCGAGCGCGCGCGCCCAGGCCGCGACACTGCATCACTCGGTCGCCTCGCCGTCCGCAATCGCACGCGCGCACGAGGTGGGCGCAGCGGTTTACGTCTGGACAGTCGACGACCCCCGGCTTGCGCGTGCCCTCGTCGCCGCCGGGGCGGACGGGATCATCACGAACGATCCCCGGATCTTTACGATATTGACTCCTTGAGGCGGTTCGCTCCCTTGCTTTCGCTCGCCCTCGCGGCCGTCGTGGCGGCGGCGTTCCCGAGCGCCCACGCCTCGGCGGATTCCGCCCCGACGATCGCCGAGGGCGTGACGATCGGCGCGACCTCGGTCGGAGGCATGACTCCCGAGCAGGCAACCGTCGCCGTGCAGCAGGCCTTTGCCGTACCGCTCCAGCTCTCGCTCGGGACGACGACGATCTCCGTTGCTCCCGACGTCCTCGGCGCGGTGCCCGCGATCGACAAGGCGATCGAGCGCGCGCTCGCCGCCGCCCCGAGCACCACCATCCCGCTCGGCGTCAACGCGCCCGGGGCGACAGTCGTCGCGTTCGTCGCCAAGCTCGGACAGCGCTACGACCGCGCCGCCGTCGACGCCAAGCTGTATCTGCGGCGCCTGCGTCCCTGGCTGTCCAGGGAGCGAGACGGCGTCAAACTCGACCAGCGCGGCGCGGTGCGCGATCTCGTCGCAGCGCTCTACTCGGGACAGCGGGAGGGGATCGAGCTCGTCCAGAAGCGCGTCCACGCGAAGGTCACCCGCTCCACCTTCGGCCCCGTCATCGTCATCAGGCGCGGCTCGAACCGTCTCTTCCTCTATCAGGGCACGCGGTACCGCAGAGCCTTCGCGGTCGCCACCGGTCAGAGCAGCTACCCGACTCCGCTCGGGCGGTTCTCGGTCGTCGTCAAGTGGCGGAATCCGTGGTGGTATCCACCGAGCTCGCCCTGGGCAGCAGGGGAGAGCCCGGTCCCGCCGGGCCCGAACAATCCGCTCGGGACCCGGTGGATGGGCCTCTCCGCGCCGGGCGTCGGCATCCACGGCACGCCGTCCGACTCCTCGATCGGCTACTCGGTCTCGCACGGGTGCATCCGCATGCACATCCCCGAGGCCGAGTGGCTCTTCAACCACGTGGTGGTCGGGACCCCGGTCTTCATCGTCTCCGCCTGATGGCGCGGTCGGCCCGGCTCACGGCGCAGGCGATCGCGGTCGCAGTGGTTGTGGGCCTCCTCGCGCTCCTCGTCTGGCGCGTCGCCCACGACGGCAACAAGGGGATCTCGCAGGCGCTTGCCTCCGGCGGTCACCCGTCGGCACCCACGTTCGACCTCGCGCGACTCGACGGTCATGGCCGGTTCGATCTCGCCTCGCTCCTCGGCAAGCGTCCGATCGTGCTCGACTTCTGGGCCTCGTGGTGCGTGCCGTGCATCCACGAGTCGAAACGGCTCGAGGCTGCGCGCAGGGTGTACGGGGACCGGGTCTCTTTTCTCGGCGTCGACACGAAGGACTTCTCAGGCGACGCCCGCCGCTGGCAGCGCACGCACGGCATCACATATCCCAGCGTCCACGACGGCAACGGCGCCGTGCTGGCGAAGTGGGGAGGGACGCCGATTCCGAGGATCTTCTTCGTCGATCGCCGCGGCAAGGTCGTGGCCGAGCTCGAGGCCGAAGAGGATTTGCCGCGCTACCTCCGGCTGATCGCGGCCTCGTGAGCAGGTGGATCCTCGTGCTCGTGGCCGCGCTCGTCGCGGTTCCCGTCGCGGGCGCAAGCGAGAAGCACCCGACGCTCTCGGAGCTCGAGGGCGACGTGATGTGCCCCGTCTGCGGAACCACCCTCGACCAGTCCAACTCCCCTGCCGCCGAGCAGATCAAGCGGCTGATCGCGAGGCGAATCGCCGCCGGCGACACGAGGACGGAGATCGAGAACACGCTCGTCGCCGAATACGGCGACGCGATTCTCGCCGCGCCGCGGAAGAAGGGATTCGGCCTGCTCGCCTGGTGGCTGCCGATCGCCGGCATCGTCACGGCGGCGGTGGTCGTCGGGGCGGGTGCCTGGCGTTGGTCGCGCGCACATGAGCCGGAGCTCCCCGATCCCGGGCTCGACCGGGCGCTGGAACGGCGCCTCGACGATGAGCTGGCGAGGTTCGACTAGGTGCTGGCGAAGATCCCCGTTGCGTTCGCGGCCGGGCTTTTCTCGGTCGTCACGCCGTGCGTCCTGCCGCTCGTGCCTGGCTACCTGTCCGCGGTTTCGGCGGTGGATCCGTCCCGCCTCGGCCAGCCGCGAGCGGCCCGTCGGGTCGTGCTCGCGAGCCTGCCCTTCATCCTCGGCTTCACGATCGTCTTCGTCCTTCTCGGAGCGGCGGCCGCCGCGATCGGAGGCGTCGTCAGCCCGGCCCGCCAGCTCGAGATAGCCGGCTTCGTCCTGATCGTGCTCGGACTGGTCTTCATGGGCCTGCTCCCTTGGCCCGAGCGGGTCGTTGCGCCCGGCCTCCTCATGGGAGCGCGGCGTCACGGCTCCAGCATGCTGCTCGGCGGCGCGTTCGCGGTCTGCGCAGCCCCGTGCATCGGGACCGTGCTCGCGGGGATCCTGGTGCTGGCGGCCGACTCCCGTACCGTCGTCCGCGGGTCGATTCTGCTCGTCGCGTATTCGGCCGGGCTCGGCGC
>DATDDZ010000415.1:0-5830 GCA_036523555.1 Gaiellaceae bacterium | reverse complement strand
GCTCAGCTGGAGTCCCGATTGCGCCTTCGTCGTCGACTCAATGGAGGGATCCGAATGACCGATCTCCTGACGCGCCAACAACTGCTCCGGCGGGCGGCCGGCGGCGGCGCCGTCCTCACGCTTCCGGGCCTCTTGGCGGCCTGCGGTGGGAGCTCGAAGTCAGCCGCCACAACCGGTGCCGTGAGCACGAAGCTCGCGAAGACGCTGCGCTTCTCGAACTGGACGCTCTACATGGACCGGAACAACAAGACGCACAGCTATCCGTCCCTCGTCGAGTTCCAGAAGAAGTACGGCGTCCACGTCGACTACACCACGGACATCAACGACAACGCGTCGTATTTCGGGAAGATCCAGGGCGCACTTTCGCGTGGCCAGTCGATCGACCGCGACATCGTCGTCCTCACCGACAACGACCGGTATCTCGGGCTGATGATCAGGAAGGGCTGGGCCCAGAAGCTCGACAAGTCGGCGATCCCAAATTTCAAGAACCTGATCCCGGTGCAGCAGCATCCGAGCTTCGACCCGAACCGCGAGTTCAGCCTGCCGTGGCAGTCCGGCATGACGGGCATCGCCTACAACGACAAGCTGACCGGGCCGGTGCTAACGGTCAACGACCTCTTCACGAACCCGAAGCTGAAGGGCAAGGTGACGTGCCTCAACTCGATGGGGGACGCCCTGACGCTCGTGATGATGGAGAACGGCGACGACCCGACGAAGGTGACGGACAAGTCGTTCAACGCAGCGCTCAACCGGATCAAGAAGGCAGTCGACTCGAAGCAGATCCGCCAGTTCACGGGCAACGACTACGCTCCGCCCCTGGCCAAGGGCGACCTCGCCGCGGCGATGTCGTGGTCCGGCGACATCGCGCAGCTCGGCAACAAGCACATCCACTGGAACGTGCCGACCGAGGGCGGCGCGCTCTGGACGGACAACATGTTGATCCCGAAGGGCGGCGACGTCTACACGGCGTCCTTCTACATGAACTACGTCTACGACCCGAAGATCCAGGGCCTGATGGAGGCCGGCGACCCGAAGCGGAACATCACGGGCATCTACTACATCCCGCCCGTGGCCGGGGCGGGAGAGTGGGCGAAGAAGTACAACCCGGCTGTCGGGACCAATCCGCTCATCTTCCCGTCGAAGGAGACCCTCTCGAAGGTCAAGATCTTCGACTCGAATGCGCTGAACAACGAGAAATACCTGACTGCCTGGCAAAATCTGATCTCCGGGTAGGAACCCGTTGGGCTTCCTCCACCGTCATCGGAGCCTGACGCCGTATCTCCTGCTCGCGCCGGGGATGCTCTGGCTGACCGTCTTCTTCCTCGTCCCACTCGGCTTCCTCGCCTACCAGTCGCTCCAGTCGGGCAACTTCGACGTCGGCTACGCCTTCACGTGGGCCTGGGGCAACTACTGGCACGGGCTCCGGGACTACCGCAGCCAGTTCATCCGCTCTCTCGAGTACGCGGGCATCGCAACGCTCCTTGCGCTCTTCCTGAGCTATCCGGTCGCCTACTGGATCGCCTTCCGCGGCGGTCGCTGGAAGAACCTCTTGCTGCTCTTCATCGTGGCGCCGTTCTTCGTCACGTACCTGATCCGGACGCTCGCCTGGGAGACGATCCTGTCGGACCACGGCTTCGTCGTCCGGACGTTGCAGCACCTGCACGTCCTCGGCTCGGGCGGCCGGCTGCTCGCGACCTCGACCGCCGTTGTCGCGGGCATCACGTACAACTTCCTGCCCTTCATGGCGCTGCCCCTGTACGTCTCGCTCGAGCAGATCGACGAACGGCTGATCGAGGCGGCGCAGGATCTCTACGCGAGCAAGTGGAGGGCCTTCCTGAGGGTGACGCTTCCGCTCTCGCTCCCGGGCGTCGTCGCGGGCACTTTGCTGACGTTCATCCCGGCGGCGGGCGACTTCATCAACGCACAGCTGCTCGGGTCGCCCCAGAACCACATGATCGGGAACGTCATCCAGTCGAAGTTCCTCGAGCTGACGGACTATCCGGCCGCGGCGTCGATGTCCTTCATCCTGATGGCGGCGATCCTCGTGGCCGTCTTCGCGTACGCACGCGCGGTAGGGACCGAGCAACTGACGGGGACGGCCGTATGAGCGCCGTCGCCGTGGAGGTGCGGCCCAAGCGCAACGTCCTCGCCGCAGCCTGGGCGTTCGTCCGGCACCACGTCCTGACGCTCTACTCGTTTCTGTTCTTCGCGTACCTGCTTCTGCCGATCGCGATCGTGGTTGCGTTCTCGTTCAACCACCCGACCGGAAACTTCAACTTCACCTGGCAGGGGTTCACCTGGGACAACTGGCACTACTGGGACGGCGTCCCGGGGATCCGGAGCGCGCTCGTCCTCTCACTTCAGATCGCGTTCCTCGCGAGCCTCGTCGCGACCATCCTGGGAACGGCGATCGCGCTCGCGCTCGTTCGCTACGGGTTCAGGGGCCGAGGAGCCACCAACATCCTGATCTTCCTGCCGCTGTCGACTCCGGAAATCGTGCTCGGCGCCTCGCTGCTCACGCTCTTCCTGAACCTCAACGTCGTGTTCGGGTTCTGGACGATCCTGATCGCCCACGTGATGTTCTGCATCAGCTTCGCCGTCGTCACGATCAAGGCGCGCCTGGTCGGGTTCGACCGCCACCTGGAGGAGGCGGCGATGGACCTCGGCGCGAACGAGTGGGTGACCTTCAGGAAGGTGACGCTGCCGCTGATCGCCCCGGCGATCCTCGCCGCGCTGCTTCTCTGTTTCGCTATCTCGATCGACGACTTCGTCGTCACGTACTTCAACTCCGGGTCGCAGGTCACATTCCCGCTCTTCGTGTGGGGCGCGGCGCGGGTGGGCGCGCCGCCGCAGGTGAACGTGATCGGCACGGCGATCTTCGCGGTCGCCGTGATCGGAATGCTCGCCAACGTGCTCGTCCAGATGCGCCGCCAGAGGACCGCCTGAGCGCCTCGCCGCTGCAGGCGGTGCCATGGTGGCTCGACGAGGCCGGGCCCTTCCCCGCGGCGCCACCGCTCGAGGACGAAGTGGCGGCCGACGTCTGCGTGGTCGGCGGCGGGTTCACGGGGCTCTGGACGGCGCTCGCCCTGAAGGCGCGGGAGCCGTCCCTCGGCGTGGTAATCCTCGAGGCCGAGACGTGCGGCGCCGGGCCGAGTGGCAGGAACGGCGGCTTTCTCCACGGGTACTGGGCGTCGCTCGGCGAGACGCTCCCTCTCCTCGGGCGCGGCGGGGCGCTCGAGCTGGCGCGTGCCGCCGAGCGGATCATCCCGGCGGTGCGGAGCTTCGTCGAGGCGCGGGGCGAGGACGTCTGGCTGCACGAATCGGGGCTCCTCATGGTGTCCGCCGCCCCGGCGCAGGACGCAGCGATCGAACATGCCGTCGAGGCGGCGGCCTCGGTGGGGGCCTCCGACCAGGCGGTGCCGCTGTCGCAGGAGGAGGTCGCGGGCCGCGTGCGGTCGGCGACCTTCCGGTCCGGGGTCTTCTTCCCGGAGTGCGCGACCGTGCAGCCGATGCGGCTGGTGAAGGCGTTGCGTCAGGCCGTCCTCGATTCCGGGATCCGGCTGTACGAGGGGTCCAGGGCGCTCCGGATCCACGACGGCGAGGTGGCGACGGCGTATGGCCGGGCCCGTGCGCCGGAGATCGTCTTGGCGATCAACGCCGCGGCGACCGGTTGGCGTCCGGTGGCGCGGCACGTGACGAACTTCGGCTCGTACGTCGTGCTCACCGAGCCGGTCCCGCACCTGCTCGAGGAGATCGGCTGGACCGGGGGCGAAGCCGTCGTCGACGGCCGGATGTTCCTGCACTACTCCCGCACGACCGACGACGGGCGCGTGGTCATGGGCAGCGGCTCGGGCCCGATCGGCTTCGCGGGGAAGCTCGACGCACGGTTCAGCACGGATCAGCCGACGGCCGCGCGCGCCGAACAGGGACTGCGGCGGCTCCTTCCGGCTCTGGCGGGTGTCCGGGTCGAGCGGGCGTGGGGAGGCCCGATCGACGTCGCGGCGGACCACTTGCCCTTCTTCGGCACCGTTCGAGGCAAGCGGATTCACTACGGTCTCGGGTACTCGGGCCACGGTGTCGGGCCGAGCTGGCTCGGCGGTCAGATCCTGGCCTCGCTCGCGCTCCGGCTCGAGGACGAGTGGACGGCTCTCCCGCTCGTGACCCGGAAGGTCCCGTCGCTGCCACCGGAACCGCTCAAGCGTCTCGGCGGCGGCCTCGTGCGCTCGGCCATCCTCGCCTGTGAGCATGCGGAGGAGCAGGGTCGCCGCGCTCCCCTGCCAGCACGCCTCGGCGCGGCGCTGCCGCGGCTGCTCGGAATGCAGATCGGCACGCGCTAGAGCCCAAGTGGCTCAGAGCCACAAAGTCAGCAGCTCAGCTCAGCGAAGGCCGCCAAGCTCGTGGTGCGCGCGGAAGAAGTTCTCCGACCCTGCCGTCGCCATTGCGGCGCTCGCAGAAATCTCGAGCGCGAGGGTCGCCGCCGCGACGATCTGGGCGAAGCGGTAGACCTTGCCGGCACCGGCGCACCCGAGCAGCTCGAGCCACTGCCGTGCATAGGGCAACGTGGTCCCGCCGCCGATCGTGCCGACCTCGAGGCCGGGAAGCCGCAGCGCGCAGTGGATCCCTCCCTCGACCCGCCGGCCCGTCCCGTGCGCCATCGAGCTGGTCCCGACCATGCCGAGGTCCTGACCGGTGGCCGCGAAGATCGCGGCGATCGCGGACGCGGGCGTGAAGGCCACCGACTGCATCCCGGACGCGACCGCCCCGTGCGTGCCCGCGAACGACAGCTCGAGGAGGTCGTCGACCGTCGTCCGCAGGACCCGTCTGACGGTGTCGTCCGTCAGCGTGACCTCGGCGAGAACGGTCTTACCGTGGCCGCCGCGCTCGAAGTACCGGTGGGACGGCTTCTTGTCGCCGCCCATGTTCGCCTCGAGCATGACCCGCTCGGGCTTGACGGGCGCGTGCTCCAGCACGTATCCCATATTGAGCGCGTACGCGTTGCGGGTCATCATGTTCGGCCCGCAAGCGTCGCCACTCGTGAACGCCCACATGACGTGGCACATCGAGCCGACGACGTGGGTTTCGACCTCGCGCAGACGCGCGTACGACGAGATCCACTCCTCCTGGCGTTCCGCGAGCCAGCGGCGCATCTCCGCGACGTGGGCGTCGAGGTAGCGGGCCAGGTGGACGGCCTCCTCGGTCGACTTGCAGATAAAGCAGGATGCTCTTGTGATCCGGTCTCCCATCACGAACGTTCGGAAGCCCCCGGAATCGCCGGCAGCCCGCGAGCCGCGATAGAGCGATGCCGAGAGCCCGCCCTCGGTGTGCGCCAGCGGGACGTAGACCTGCTCGCGCGCCCGGCCTGTCTCCGTCACACGGCCGAACGGCTCCTCGAGCTCGTACTCACCCAGCTCGACGTCGAGCGGCCCGACTACCGAGACCGGAATCACTGCCGCGCCCGTGAGCATTTCCTGGGCGCCCGCGAACGGCGTCAGGTCGATGCCGGTGACGCCTCCGTCGAGCCCGAGAGCCTCCTGGCGCTGGCGGATCGAGTCGGGATCGTTCTTCCGCGGCCAGCGTTTCGCCTCCACCCGGTGAGCTTACGTCCCGCAGCCGGTTAATCTGCAGACATGGCGACCGGGCAGCTGATCGAGATGACGGCGGAAGGACGGGAGGGCTTTGCGGGCGTCCTTCGGTTCTACGAGCTCGCCAAGCGCCAGGAATGGCAGGTGCGCGATCTCCCCTGGAACGAGCTTCCGCCCATTCCCGAGGGAAAGGGAACGCCGGAGCGGCGCGCGCGCCGCAAGGACATGTGGCGCTCCGTGCTCACGCA
>DATDDZ010000414.1:0-3460 GCA_036523555.1 Gaiellaceae bacterium | reverse complement strand
GGCGTCCTCCTGCTCTCCGGTGCATCGGCGGGAGCGCTCGTGCGCCGTTCGGGCCACGCGGTGAAGAGGGCTCACAGCCGCGCGCGCCGGGCGGTGCCCCTCGAGCACGTCGAGCCGGCGCCGGTGATCCCGCTTCACCCCGTGCACGAGCCCCCTGTGGATGTCGTACACGATTTTCCGGACGTCGTCGGCGAGAACGAGCCGCCGCGGCTGCTCGTGGAGCCCGTGCCCGCAGAGGATCCCGACCAGACGAGCCTGTTCGATGCGGTGCCCGCCGGGGCGCGTGAGGAATACCACCTGCCGGACCGCGGCCTCCTGCGCCGCTCTCCCGCCGCGAGCGCGGTTTCCGGCGACGTGGCGGAGCGGACTGCGGCCGCCCTCGTACAGACGCTCGCTCATTTCGGCGTCCAGGCCACGATCGTCGGCCAGATCTCAGGCCCGAGGGTGACGCGATACGAGCTCCAGCTGGCCCCGGGGACGAAGGTGTCGAAGGTTGCCGCGCTCAAGGACGACCTCTCGTACGCGCTCGCGACGACCGAGATCCGCATCCTCGCGCCGATTCCCGGCAAGCAGGCCGTCGGGGTCGAGGTCCCGAACCTCTCGCCGAACCTCGTCACGCTCGGAGACATCTTCGACGACCTGCCCGCGACCGCGAGCCCGCTCGCGGTCTGGCTCGGCAAGGACATTTCCGGCACGGCGGTCTGGACGGACCTCGCGCGCATGCCGCACCTGCTGATCGCGGGGACGACGGGCTCCGGGAAGTCGGGCTGCATCAACACGCTGCTGACGTCCGTGCTGCTCCGCTCGACCCCGGACGAGGTGCGGATGATCCTGATCGACCCGAAGCGGATCGAGCTCGGCTTCTACGAGTCGATCCCGCATCTGCTCACCCCGGTCGTCTCGAGCCCGAAGCAGGCGGCGGCCGCCCTGACCAACGTCGTCGCCGAGATGGAGCGGCGCTACGAGAAGCTCTCGGCCGTTCGCGCACGGAACGTCGCGGAGGCGAATCGCACGCTGCGCCAGCGTGGGGAGCAGACGCTGCCGCACCTGCTCGTGGTCATCGACGAGCTTGCCGATCTCATGATGATCTCGCCGCAGGACGTCGAGGACGCCGTGATCCGGCTCGCACAGAAGTCGCGCGCAGTCGGCATTCACCTCGTGCTCGCGACTCAGCGACCGTCGGTCGACGTGATCACGGGCATGATCAAGGCCAACGTCCCGTCGCGGATCGCGTTCGCGGTCTCGTCCCAGACGGACTCGCGCGTCATCCTCGACCAGTCCGGCGCCGAGAGCCTCCTCGGGCAGGGGGACATGCTCTTCAAGCCACTCGGCACGTCACGCCTCCAGCGCGTCCAGGGCGCCTATGTGTCCGAGGAGGAGATCGCGCTGATCGTCGACCAGTGCCGGCATCAGCGCGCGCAGGAGCTGGACGAGTCGCTCCTCGAGCTGCCCGAGGTCTTCGCCGAGGACGTCGACGGCGACGATGGGGAGTTCGACCCGGACGAGGATCCGCTCCTGGACAGGGCGATTGACATCGTGGTGCAGACGCAGACCGCCTCCGTGTCGCTCCTCCAGCGCCGGCTCCGGGTCGGCTACACGAGAGCGGGGAGGCTCATCGACATGCTCGAGCGGCGCGGGATCATCTCCGGCTACGAGGGCTCGAAGCCGCGGCGCGTGCTGATCGCGGACGCCGAGCCCGCCGCGGCCCGCGAGACCTGAGCCTGACTCGCCCGTTCGACCCGCAGGATCCCTAACCATGCGCCGATCGGGCCGTCTTAGGTGAAAGCAGGGACGGCAGGCAGTACCATCGTCCCGGAATGAAGGGTCTCTATCAGGAGGGCGATTTTGAGTAAGCATCGACTGCTGCCGTTTGGCCTGGCTGCGCTTGCCGCACTGGTCCTGACGGCTGTGGGCTTCGTTGCGACGGGCGCAGCGGCACCCCAGGCGACTTTCAAGGCGGGCCTGGTCAGCGACGTCGGTCGCTTCAACGACAAAGGGTTCAACCAGAACCAGCTCACCGGCCTCAAGCGGGCACAGAAGGAGTTGAAAGTCCAGATCCGCGCGGTCGAGTCGCGGTCTGCGGGCGACTACCTGCCGAACATGGCGTCGCTCGCGCGGCAGGGCTTCGGGATCGTCATCTCGGCCGGCTTCCTGCTGGCAGACGCGACGAACGAGGTTGCCCGGCAGTTCCCGAACATCAAGTTCGCGATCACCGACTACTCGGCCAAGGATCCGCCGTTCAAGGGTGAGGTCTCGAACGTCGAAGGGCTGACGTACGCGACCCAGCAGAACGGCTATCTCATCGGCTGTCTCGCAGCGAAGGTCGCGGCGAGGCAGGGCAACAAGAACATCAGCGCCGTCGGCGGCCTCAAGATCCCGTCCGTCGACACGTTCATCGCGGGCTACAAGGCCGGTGCGGCGAAGTGCGTTCCAGGCACAACCGTCCAGATCGGCTACTCGCAGAACTTCATCGCCTCAGACCTCTGCAAGGCAGTGGCGACGAACCAGCTCGATGCCGGGTCTCAGGTCGTGTTCGCGGTTGCAGGCCCCTGCGGCCTCGGCGCGCTCGACGCTGCGAAGGGGGCCGGCAAGTGGGGCGTCGGCGTCGACGTCGACCAGTCGAACCTCGGCACCTACATCCTCACGAGCGCTGTCAAGAGGGTGGATAACGGCATCTATCTGGCGGTCAAGGGAGCAAAGACCGGCAAGGGCTACAAGGGTGGAGGCAACCTGGTCTTCAACCTGAAGAACAACGGCGTGTCGCTCGGGAAGATCAGCAAGAAGGCGAAGATCCCGAAGGCATGGCTCACGCAGGTCGCGAATCTGAAGGCGCAGATCATCGCGGGCAAGATCAAGCCCCCGACGGTCGTCCCCGGCGGCTAGCGGAAGGCGAGCTTCAACGGTCGACGAGGCGGGCTCGCGAAGCCCGCCTCGTCTTTCCTGCCCTCGCCGGAACCACTTAGAATCGCCGGGTGGCCGACGCCGCCCCCGCCGCCCCCGTCCTCGAGATGCGCGGGATCACGAAGACGTTTCCGGGCGTGCTCGCCAACGACCACGTGGACTTCGACCTTCGCAAGGGCGAGGTGCACGCGCTGCTCGGAGAGAACGGCGCCGGCAAGTCGACGCTGATGAGCATCCTCTACGGGCTGTACACGGCCGACTCCGGCGAGATCCTCATCAACGGCAAGCCGGTCCAAATCCACTCGCCGAAGCAGGCGATCGAGCTCGGCATCGGCATGGTGCACCAGCACTTCATGCTGATCCCGGTCATGACCGTGACCGAGAACATCGTGCTCGCGAACGAGCCCAGGCGGGCGGGGGTCTTCCTCGACGAGCCGGCGGCCGAGGAGCGCGTCGCCGAGGTCGCCCGGAGCCTGAATTTCGCCGTCAATCCACACGCACGTGTCCAGGACATCACGGTCGGCCAACAGCAGCGCGTCGAGATCATGAAGGCTCTCTA
>DATDDZ010000413.1:0-15637 GCA_036523555.1 Gaiellaceae bacterium | reverse complement strand
CACATCCTCGGCCCGGTCGCGTCGATGGGGCAGCGCGTCCTGCAGCCGATCGTGAATCAACAGGTGTCACAGGTCCTGGGCGCCCTCGAAGGGCAGGTTCAGGAGGCCGCCGCGGCCAGCGCCGAGGGCCCGTAGTAGCGTCGGCTCGCTTTCGCACGGTTCGACCCGCGGAGGCAGACGAGATCTGCGCGAGCCTGGCGGGACTTCACCGCGAGGCGCTTCGATCCGGCATGGCGCTCGGGTCGCTCGAAAGGGTGCGTCAAGCCACGCTCGAGCGCTCGTACCGTGACGTCGTCGCCGGGCTCGACGACGCACGGAGGCTCCTCCTCGTGGGCGAGGACGGCGAGACCGTCGTCGCCATGGCACAGCTCGCCTTCAGCCCGGAGACGAACGCGGATCACCGGGCCGAGGTGCAACGTGTCGCAGTCGCGGTCGAGTCACGCGGCGGCGGAGTCGGCCGCGGGCTGATGTCGGCCGTCGAGGCGGCCGCCCGCGAGCACGGCGTCACCCTCCTCTGGCTGACGACGCACGACGGCACCGACGCCTGCCGCTTCTACGAGTCGGTCGGCTACACCAAGCTCGGCGTGATGCCGGACTACTCGAGGCGTCCGGACGGGACGCTCTGGCCGGGCGCGTTCTATTTCCGCCGGCTCGCGACATGAGAGGATCGAGTTGATGGCACAGCCGTTCCGCATCGGCGTCATGCAGCTGACCATGGAGCCGCTCGAGGAGATGCTCGAGTCGGCCCGGGTCATGGACCGGGCGGGGATGGACACGATCTGGCTGGCCGAGGCCTACCCGTGGTGGCGCAAGCACGGGATGGAAGCCCGCTCCTCCACCGTCGTCTCGGCGCTGATCGCGCGCGAGACCGAGCGCCTCGCCGTGGGCTGGGGGATCATCTCCCCGTTCACGCGCCATCCGGTGCAGGTGGCGATGGACGCCCGGGTCGTGCAGGAAGCTGCCGGGCCCAACCGGTTCCTGCTCGGGTTCGGGACCTCCAAGATCTTCCTCAACAACGCCCGCATCGAGACGAAGCGGACGCTCGGCCCGATGCGCGAGGCGGTGGAGATCGTCCGCGGCGTCCTGGCAGGGGGGCGATTCCAGTACGAGGGCGAGACGTTCGGCGCCGACGTGCCCGCGTTGCGCGACGAGGCGCAGACTCCACGTGGAGTGCCGCCCGTCTACGTTGCTGCGACCGCGCCGAAGATGCAGGCGCTGGCAGGGGAGATCGCGGACGGCTGCCTGACGCCGTCGATCACGACGCCGGCCTTCGTGCGCTACACGTGCGAGAACGTCGCCGCCGACATCGACATCGGCTGCACCGTGGTCGCTTCGATCGACGCCTCCGACCGGGCGGCGGGCCGGGACGGGGCACGGGAGATCGCGGGCATGTACCTGGCCAACAAAGTGCAGAACATCCGGGGCGCGGCCGACACGCTGCTCGACCTCGCGGGCCTGACGCAGGAAGAGATCCGGCCGGTCGCGGATGCGATGGAAGCGGGCGGCCGGCTGGCTGCCAAGGCCCAGGTGACGGACGAGATCCTCGACAAGTGCAAGCCGATCGCCGGCACTCCGGCGGACTGCATCGCCGCGATCGAGGAGTATCGCGACGCCGGCTGCTCGCACGTCATGCTCGAGTTGTGGGGAGACCGGCGCCACGAGCAGATCGAGCTGTTCGGACGGGAGGTGCTGCCCCATTTCCGTTGAGGTCGACGCCGACCGGCTGGTGAGGCTCGCGGTCGACCTCGTGTCCATCCCGAGCCCGACCGGCGACGAGCAGGCAATGGGGGAGCGGGTCCGAGAGGAGCTCGAGGACATCGGCCTCCAGGTTCAGTGGCAGGAGGTCGAGGAGGGTCGTCCCAACGTCGTCGGCCTCTGGGAGGGGCAGGGTGGCGGCCCCTCGCTGATGTTCAACGGCCACATGGACACTTCGTACTCGGGCCGCGAGCCCTGGCTCGCCGGGATCCGCGGCTTCCAGCCAGAAGGTTTCGTGCAGGACGGACGCGTCTACGGCCTCGGGATCTCGAACATGAAGGGCGCGCTCGCGTGCTACCTGGAGGCGATTCGCACGCTCCGAGACGCGGGCGTCCGGCTGCGCGGCGACGTGATGATCGCCTGCGTCGCGGGTGAGATCGAGAAGACCCAGTGGCATCCCGATTTCGTCGGCCGCGAATACCGCGGCTATGCCGCGGGGTCGCGCTTCCTCCCGTCACACGGCGGCGTCACCGACATGTGCATCCTGGGGGAGCCGACCGAGCACAAGATCGTGCTCGGTCATTACGGAGCGGTCTGGATGCGCCTGTCGACCTCGGGCCCGTTCATCCACACTGCCTTCAGCGAGGGCCGCCGTGACGAGACCTCGATCGTCCGCATGCGGGACGTCCTCGACGCCGTGCTCGAGTTCGCGCCGGAATGGGAGCAGCGCACGTCCTATCGAGGCAAGCCGGGAATCGTCAACATCGGCGCGATCAACGGCGGATTCGCATGGCGTGTCTCCCGGACGCCTCATCGCACGGATCTCTTCGTCGACTTCCGCGTGCCGCCGACGATGCCGATGGCCCGTGCGCGCGCCGATCTCGGCGACTTCGCGCGTGAGCTCCGCCGCCGCTTCCCCGACCACGGGATCGAGTCCGAGATCTACGTCACCGCGCCCGGCTCCGAGATCGCGGAGGACCATCCCCTCGTCGCCGCGATCGACGCCGCGCACGGCGAGGTCTTCGGCGGGCATCCCGAGCGCGACACGGTCAGGTGGTTCTCGGACGCCTCGGCGTTGACGCGCTACGGGATCGAGAGCGTGAACTACGGCACGTCCAGCGGGCTGCCCGACCCGGTTCTCGGCGAGAATCTCGAGATCGAAGGTCTCGTGAAGATCGCGAACGTCTACGCGCGCGTCGCTGAGCGGGTGTGCGAGCCGGCGTGAAACTCGTCACTTTCGACGACGGGAAGGTCGGCGAGCTGCGCGACGGCCGCGTTCTCGAGCTCGACGCTCCGACCATGCGGGCGTACTTCGAGCAGGGAGGGAGCGCAGCTCCGACCGGACGCGAGCACGATCTCGGCGACGTCACGTTGCGCGCACCGATTGTCCCGAAAAAGTTCATTCACACGGCGGGCAACTTCCGCGAGCACGAGGAGGAGTCGAAGCGCGTCGGCTGGTCGCACGAGATCGCGCCCTGGATCGTCTTCTTCCAGAACGTGGACGCGATCATCGGGCCTGACGAGCCCATCGTCTATCCGGAGCATCTGACCGAGGAGCTCGACTACGAGCTCGAGCTCGCCGTGGTCGTCGCCAGGGACGGCAAGTGGTTCGGGCCCGAAGAAGCGGCGGACTACATCGGCGGCTACGTGATCTTCAACGACATCACCGCGCGCGACATCCAGCGGCGCGAGATGCGCTCCGGTGTCTTCTCCTTCTGCAAAGGGATCGACACGTTCTGCCCCCTGGGCCCTTGGATCGTGACTCCCGACGAGGTCGGCGATCCGCACGACCTGAAGATGGAGCTGCGCGTCAACGGCCAGAAGCGCCAGGAGTCGTACAGCGGCAACATGTCCGTGACGATCCCGGAGATCCTGTCGCACTACTCCGCGCTCGGCTACTCGGCCGGCGACGTCGTCTCGACCGGAACCGTGAGCGGAGTTGCCGGCTTCAGCGAGGACGCCGCCTCCCTCTACCTCAAGCCGGGCGACGTGATCGAGGCGGAGATCCAGAAGGTCGGCGTGCTACGGAACCCCGTGGTCTCGTGGCAGGACGCGCACGGGGAGCCCGCGCCGGCGCGCGTCCAATGGTGAGTCGCGCCGCCTCGCGCCCGTGAGCTGGCCACGCGACGACGCCAAGCTCGACCGTGTGCGAGCGCTCATGGCCGACGAGGAGCTCGACGCGCTGGTCGTGCGGGCGCCCGACAACGTCCTCTACCTGACGAACTTCTGGGGGATGAAGGGATACGACGCGGCAGTGTTCCCGCGGGGAGGCGAGCCGACGCTGATCACGATCGAGGCCTCGGCGGAGGACGCCGCCGAGCACGCGTGGACGGGGGACGTCCGCTTCGTCGCGGGCTACGACCCATCCGACCCGCGTCCGCCTTCGGCCCGGACGCTCGACACGGCCGCGACGATTGCCGGAGAACACGGCTCCGTGGGGATCGAGCTGTCGCTCGGAACGCAGGCGTCGGACCGTATGGTCGGCGAGCCCACGACGTACACGCGCGCGTGGTTCGACGCATTTCCGGACGCGGCCGACGCGGTGCCGCTGCTCGTGCGGGCGCGATCCGTCAAGACGCCGCAGGAGCTCGAGCGGATGCGCCTCGCCAACGAGATCGCGGCCGGCGCAATGGAGCACGTCGCCGTCCAGCTGCGCGCGGGCATGAAGGAGAGCGAGGCGGCAGCGCTCTGGCAGGGTTTCGTTCACGGCGAAGGCACGGGCTGGAAAGGGAAGGTCGACCTGGCCCTCGGCTTCTCGCTCGTCTGGTCGGGCCCGGGGATCAGGACGTTCACCGCGACCGGCCACCGGCCCGTGCAGGAAACCGAGCCGACGCTGTTCGAGATCTGGGTCTGCGCCGACGGGTACTGGTGCGACCACACGAAGAACGTCTGCCCGGGCGACCTCGATCCGCGCTACGACGAGCTGCTCGATGCCCTGCTGGGGGTCTACGACCGCGCCGTGGCGCATTGCCGCCCCGGAGCAAGCCTGGCGGAGCTCGACGTCCTCGTCCGCGACGGGCTGGCCGCGGCCGGCTACCCGGGACAGCCGACCCATCCGATCGCGCACGGTGTCGGCGCCCGGGCGCACGAGCCGCCCTACGCCCACCAGGCCGCAGCCGGCACGATCGAGGAGGGGATGGTGCTCGCGATCGAGCCTGGCGCGTACTGGGAGGGCGGAGGAGGGCTCAGGGTCGAGGACAACTTCCTCATCACCGCGCACGGAGCCGAGAAGTTGTCCAGCTACCCGGACGATTTTAGGCAATGACATTCTGGACGGGCCACGTGAACGAGCCGCACCACTTCGACGCGGAGGTGGGCTTCTACGACACGACGCTCCGCGACGGCGAGCAGACCGTCGGTGTGGTGCTCTCGCCCGAGGACAAGCTCGAGCTGGCGAAGGGTCTCGACGAGCTCGGCATCGATCGGATCGAAGCGGGGTTTCCGAGGGTCTCCGCGGACGACCGGCGCGGGGTCGAGTTGATCCTCGCCGCGGGCCTGCGCGCGGACGTCTGGGGGTTCTCGCGCGCGGTCGAGGCGGACGTGGAGGCGCTCGTCGAGCTCGGCGTGCAGGCAAGCGTGATCGAGTCGCCGATCTCGGATCTCAAGCTCGAGGCGCTCGGCGTCGACCGCGAGGCGATGCTGGAGCGGATCGTCTACGCGATCTCCTTCGCCGTCGAGCGGGGCGTCACCGTCGCTTTCTTCGGGGTCGACGGCACGCGCGCCGACCCCGCGTACTTCGAGACCGTCTACAAGACAGCGGTCGAGGCGGGGGCGCAGGAGGTCGCGGTCGTCGACACGCTCGGGATCGCGGGGCCCGAGGCCGCCGCCGATCTCGTCGGCCGGGCGCACGAGTGGCTCGGGCCTGACGTGCCGATCCATTTCCACGGGCACAACGACTTCGGGCTCGCCACCGCGGCGGCCGTTGCCGCCGTCCGGGCGGGCGCGCGCTGGGTGCAAGGGACGATCAACGGGATGGGGGAGCGCGCGGGCAACGCGAACCTCCCCGAGATCGCCCTCGCTCTCCGCGGCCTCTACGGGATCGAGACGAAACTCCGCCTCGACCGCGTGCGTGCGTTCTCCGAGCGGCTATGTGAGCTTTCTGGCTACGGGCTCGAGCCCTACAAGCCACTCGTCGGCGACAACCTGTTCACCCGCGAGTCGGGGGCCGTCGCGAGCCAGTTCCACGACCCTCCCGCGATCGAGCCGTACTCGTCGGACGTCGTCGGGGCGGAGCGGCGGATCGTGCTCGGCAAGAAGAGCGGGATCGACTCGATCCGGATCAAGGCCGCCGAGCTCGGCCTCGACCTCGACGACGAGACGGAGCGCGAGGTGCTCACCCGGGTCAAGGAGCTGGGCGCCGAGAAGCGCGGGCTCGTCACCGACGACGAGTTCCGGGGCCTCGCCGGTGGCTGACCACGACGCGGTCGTCGTCGGCAGCGGCATCAATTCCCTGGCTTGCGCGGCGCTCCTCGCCCGGGCCGGGTGGGACGTGTGCGTCCTCGAGCGCGAGGCAGAGCTCGGCGGCGCGATCAAGACCGCCGAGCTGACGGAGCCGCGGTTCCACCACGACGTCTTCAGCGCCTGGCACCCACTCTGGGTCGGCGGCCCTGCGCACGCGGAGCTCGGCGGCGAGCTGGCGGCGCGAGGGCTCGAATACCTCAACACGGAGCATCCGACCGGCACTGCCTATCCCGACGGATCGAGCGCCTTCCTCGCGACGAGCACCGACGCGAACGCCGAGGAGCTCGAGCGGCATGCCAAGGGCGACGGAGACGCCTGGCGCGCGGCGATGGCCGACGTCGGTGGGCGCGCGGAGCTCGTCTTCGGCGTGCTCGGCACCGAGCTCTGGTCCGGCGCCGGGGCGGGCCTCGCGCTCTCTGCCTATCGCCGCCTGGGGCGGCACGGGCTGGCCGGCTTCGGTGCCGAGGTGGTGCAGTCGAGCCGCGACTGGCTCGAGACGACCTTCGAGTCCGAGGCGGCGCGCGGGCTGCTCGCCCCGTGGGTCTTGCACAGCGGGCTCGGCCCGGACTCGGCCGCGTCCGGCTTCATGACCCGCGTGATCGCGTTCGCGATCGAGACCGGCGGCATGCCCGTCCCACGGGGCGGAGGCGCCCGGCTCGTCGACGCGCTCGTCAGCCTCATCGGCGATCACGGAGGGGTGTGCCGGGCGGGCGTGGACGTCGAGCGCGTGCTCGTGCAGAACGGGCGAGCGCGCGGGGTTCGCGTTGCCGGCGGTGACGTCGTGACCGCTTCGCGCGCCGTGGTCTGCAACGTGACACCGTCTCAGCTTTACGGCCGCCTGCTCGACGCAGGCGACGTCCCCGCGGACGTTCGCGCGGCGGCGTCGAGGTTCCGTTTCGGCCGCTCGGAGATGCAGATCCACTTCGCGCTCTCCGAGCCGGCTCGTTGGAGCGGAGACGAGCGTCTGGCCGAGACCGCCGTCGTCCACGTCACGCCTGGGCTCGACGGTGTCTCGCGCGCGGTCAACGAGGCCGAGCGGGGCCTCCTGCCGGCGGAGGCGACGATCGTCGTCGGCCAGCCGCTCGCCGTGGATCCCTCACGCGCGCCCGCGGGCCGTGGCCTCCTCTGGATCCAGCTCCAGGAGCTGCCGTGGCGGATCAAGGGAGACGCGGCAGGCGAGCTCGACGTCGGCGACGGGACCTGGACGGAGCCCTCGAGGGAGCGCTACGCCGACAGGATCCAGGCACGCCTCGCGCGGCACGTGACGAATCTCGAGTCGGCGCTCGTCGGGCGCGTCGTGCTCTCTCCGGCCGACCTGCAGGCGGCGAACGTCAACCTCCAGCAGGGCGATCCGTACTCCGGCTCACTGGCGCTCGACCAGAACTTCCTCTGGCGTCCATTTGCGCGGCAGCCCGGCCACCGCACGGCGGTCGAGGGCCTCTTCCACATCGGGGCGAGCACCTGGCCGGGGCCCGGGCTCGGCGCCGGCTCGGGGACCCTCGTCGCGAAGGAGCTGCTGCGGCCGCCGGTCGTCAAGCGTCTCGCACGCCGGTTCAGCGGGTTCGCAGGGGCCGGGCGGGCGTAGGATTCCCTGCATCCGGCCGCGTTTCTCGATCTCGCAAGTCACGACCCTGGCATCGACGTTTGCGGAAGATGTCCGCGCGTACGCATCCGCGGGCGTCGACGGCGTCGGTATCTGGGAGATCAAGCTGCCCGAGGGCGGCGACGAGGAAGCCCTCGAGGCACTGGCCTCGTCCGGACTGGGCGCCGCGTCGGCTGTCCCCGCGGTGCCTTCGATCCTGTCGCTTGCGCTCATGGAAGGCCCCTCCGACCCCGCCGAGCGGATCGACGCCATCTGCGGCTCTCTGCACCGTCTGGCCCGGTTCGAGCCGAGCGCGATCGTCTGCCTCACGGGACCGGGCGATGACAGGGATACGGTCGTCGACGGCTTGCGGGTGATCGGCGACGAGGCGGCTCGCGTAGGTGTCAGGGTCGGCCTCGAGCCGATCAACCGGGTCGGCGGCGAGGACTGGACAATCATCCGCTCGCTGCCGGAGGCCGTTGAGCTCCTCGATGACGTCGATCGCCCCGCAATCGGAATCCAGTTCGATACGTGGCACCTCTGGAACAGCGCCGACCTCTTCACGGACATCGAGCGCTACGCCGACCGCTTCGTGGGCGTGCACGTGGCCGACTGGCGGGAGCCGACCCGCGGCTGGGCCGACCGCGTCCTGCCGGGAGACGGCAACGCCGACTTGCCGGCGATCATCGGCGCGCTCGACCGCTCCGGCTGGGACGGCTTCTACGACCTCGAGATCTTCTCGGACAACGGCACGTTCGGGAACGCATACGACGACTCTCTCTGGGATCACCCGGCCGCTGAGATCGTGCGGGCGGGCAAGGAGGCTTTCGAGCATGTCTGGGCAGGGCGAATCCGAAGCCCTGCACAGGAGGTATCGCCCGGTGCCGTGTAATCCATTTGCGACGAACCAAGGAGGAGGAAGTAGATGAGAGGTCGAGGAAGGTGGGTGATCGCCGCTGCGGTGGTGACGGCGCTTGCCCTGATCGGAAGCGCGCTCGCCGCAACCGCGGGACGCGACGGCGCGAGCGCCAAGGCGCCGATCGTGATCGGCTGGGCGTTCGACAGCACGGGGGCGATGGCCCCGTTCGACAACCCGGCCCTCGCCGCCGCGAAGCTCAGGGTCAACCAGGTCAACGCGAAGGGCGGCGTCCTCGGCCGCAAGCTGCAGATCCAGACCTGTGACACGCAGGGCAACAAGCCGGAGACCGCGAAGGCCTGCGCTCTCCAGCTGCTCGACCAGAAGGCGAACATCCTCTTCACGACATGCGACGTCGAGCTCGCGGCGCCGGTCGTCCAGACTGCAATCAACCGCGGCGTGCTCGCAGTGGCGCCGTGCATCGGCACCGACCAGATGGGGCCGAAGCGCTTCGGCTCGAAGGGACGGCTCGCGTTCAGCTTCGGGAACGTCGCCCAGGACGAGGGCTCAGCGATGGCCCAGTACGCGTGGAACCGCGGCTGGAAGCGGGCGGCGCTCGCGACCGACACGATCATCATCTACTTCAGGAACGTCGTGCAGGCCTTCGAGGCCCGGTTCAAGCAGCTCGGAGGCAAGATCGTCGCGAGCGAGACGTACCAGTCGCTCGGAGGCAACAACGTGCAGAACGCGGTCAGCCGCCTCAACCCCGTCAAGGCGGACGTGATCGTGACCTCGACGGCCGGCGCGTTCGGCGCGCTGTCGACCTTCGTGAGCGGGCTGCGCTCGCTCGGGAACAACACGCCGATCCTGAACTCGTGGGCGGGCGACGGAACGTACTGGCTTCCCACCAATCCGAAGGTGACGAACTACTGGTTCGTGACGTTCGCCTCGTCCTTCGGGGACGACCCGGTCCCGGCGGTCAACACGCTCGCGAAGCAGGTCAAGGCGGGCACCGGGGGCTTCATCACCGGGCCCTCGGCGATCGACGGCGTCGTCACTGCGATCAAGCGGGCGAAGGGCTCGACGAAGGGAATCGTGCTCGCCAAGGTGATGGAGAAGTTCAAGGACGTGCCGACCATCTCCGGCAACGTCAGCTTCTCGCGGACGTTGCACACCGTCTTCGGACGGCGCTACCGCGTCATCCGCATCCAGGACAACGTTCCGAAGGTCGTGGGCACGATCCGCGCCAAGGTCGTCCCGAAGATCTAGGGACGCTTGGCGGCGGCAAGCTCGGACGACCTCGAGGGGAGGCCCGGAGAAACGCTCCGGGCCTCCGCCGTTTCGCGATCCTTCGCGGGCGTCGAGGCCCTCCGCGACGTGACCCTCGAGCTCCACCGCGGCGAGGTGGTCGGACTGATCGGACCGAACGGCGCCGGCAAGTCGACCCTCGTCAACATCCTCACGGGCTTCGACCGTCCCAGCGCCGGGACCGTCGAGCTCGAGGGCCGCGACGTCACGCGCTGGAAGCCGAACCGCCGCGGCAGGGCGGGCCTCGCGCGAACCTTCCAGCACAGCCACGCGTTTCGTGCGCTGTCGGTTCGCGAGAACGTCGAGGTCGCGGCGATCGGTGCGGGCAGCTCGCCGCGCACTGCCCGGGATCGCGCACAGGAGCTGCTCGAGCTGCTCGGCCTCGCGAAGAACGCAGACGGGCCTGCGGCGGCGCTGGCGCAGGGCGACGAGCGCCGGCTCGGAGTCGCGCGCGCTCTCGCGACGAATCCCCGCTTCGTCTTGCTCGACGAGCCCGCCGCCGGCCTGCCCGACGCCGAGGTGTCGGGCTTCGCCGAGGCCGTCCGCAGCGTGCAGCGGGACCACGGGGCCGGCGTGCTGCTGATCGACCACAACATGGCGCTGATCATGGATCTCTGCGACCGCATCCAAGTGCTCGACCAGGGCCGCACGCTCGCCGAGGGTACTCCAGGCGACATCCGGGGCAACCTCGACGTCGCGGCCGCCTATCTCGGGGAGAGCGCGGTGCACGAAGGCGAGGCCGACGTGTGAACGAGCCCGCGCTCCGGCTCGAAGCGCTCGAAGTCCGCCACGGCGCCGTGCACGCCGTGCGAGGCCTCTCGCTCGAGGTCGACCGCGGCGAGATCGTCGGGCTGATCGGGCCGAACGGCGCCGGCAAGTCCTCCACACTGCACGCGATCATGGGCCTGATGCGCCCGAGCGGCGGCGACGTCCGGCTCGGCGGAAAGTCGATCGTCGGGCAAGATCCCGAGACGATCGTTCGCCGGGGGATCGCGCTGGTGCCGGAGGGACGTCGCATCTTCGCCGAGCTCAGCGTCGAGGAGAACCTTCGGCTCGGCCTGGCGGGCCGCCGCGAGCGCGGCGACCTCGATGCGGACCTGCAGCGCGTCTACTCGCTCTTCCCGATCGTCCAGGAGTTCCGAAAGAGGCCCGCCGGCAGTCTCTCCGGAGGGCAGCAGCAGCAGCTCGCGATCGGTCGGGCGCTCGTGGCCGCCCCCGACGTACTGCTGCTGGACGAGCCGTCGCTCGGGCTCGCCCCGCGCGTGGTCGACCTCGTCTTCGCGGCGCTGCAGGAGATCAGCGCCGCCGGGATCGCCGTCCTCCTGGTCGAGCAGCGGGCACAGCGAACCGTCGCTCTCGCCGCTCGCACATACGTGCTCTCGAACGGAAGCCTTCGCCTCACGCTCGGGCCCGAGGCGGCCGGGGACACGGAGAAACTCGTGGCCGCGTACTTCGCGTGAGCTCGATGCTCGTCGCAAACGTGCTCGGAGCCGACTGGCAGACCCTCGCGGACGCAATGGGACAGGGCGGGCTCTATGCGCTGATGGCGGTCGGGATCGGCCTTGTGTTCGGCGTGCTCAGGCTCGTCAACTTCGCCTACGGGCAGCTGATCATGGCCGGTGCGTATGCGCTCGCTTTCGCATCCGAGCGCGGCTGGCCGGTCTGGGGAGGAATCCTGCTCTGCTTCGGCGTCGTCCTCGCCCTCACGCTTGCGATGGACCGCGTCGTCTTCCGTCCGCTCCGCGCCCACTCGCCGGCGGTCATGCTCGTCGCGACCTTCGCGGTCGCGTTCCTGCTCCAGAGCATCGCCCTCCTCTGGTTCGGCTCGCTGGGGAAGATCGCCGCCTCGCTCGCGACGCTGAACCAGCCCGTGACCATCTCGGGCGTGGACATCAGGAAGATTTCGATCGTCGCGACCGCGGTCGCGATCGGCTGCCTCCTCGTGCTCGTGGCGGTGCTCGGCAGGACGAGCGTCGGCCTGCACATGCGGGCCGCCGCCCTCGACTTCCGCACGGCGCGGCTCCTCGGGGTACGGGCCAACCGGGTGATCGGCGCCGCCGTTTTGATCTCGGGGCTCCTGGCGGCGACGGTCGCCGTGATGATGACCGTGCAGACACCGCTCGTCACTCCTGACTTCGCGCTGCGCGACACGATCCTGGTGCTCGCCGGTGTCGTGCTCGGAGGGATGAACCGGCTCGTCCCTGCGACGCTCGGAGGCTTCGCGATCGGCTTCGCCTCGGGGTTCCTGGGAGGAGCCCTGCCGACGGACAAGAGCCAGTACCTGCCGTCGTTCCTCTTCGCAGCGGTGATCTTCGTGCTGCTGATCCGGCCCGGTGGCCTGTTCACGCGTGCGGGGGGACAGGCCGTGGAGCGTCTATGACGCGTCTGCGCCTCACGCGGATCGTCGAGCTCCTCGCGCCCGCGCTGCTCGTGGGCGCCGTGGCGCTCGTCGGGACGCTCGTCTCGACCTCGACCCAGACGTACGTGATCTCCACGCTCGTGAACATCGTGATCGTCGTTGCGCTGTACGTTTTCATCGGCAACTCGGGGGTGCTCTCGTTCGGCCACGTCAGCTTCGTCGCCGTGGGCGCGTGGACCGGGGGCATCCTCTCGATCCCGGTCGCCGAGAAGCCGGCGATCATGCCGAGCCTGTTCGGCTTCCTGCGAGACACGACCGTCGGGAACGCGTCGTCACTCGCGCTGGCGGCCGCGGTCGGGGCGATCTTCGCGCTCGTGGTCGGGCTGCCGCTGATGAGGCTGTCCGGCCTTGCAGCCGGGATCGCGACCTTCGGCGTGCTCGAGATCACGCACAACTTGCTCCGTTACTGGGAGAAGATCGGGCCGGGTGTGACCACCTTCTCGGCGGTGCCCGAGACGACGGGCTTGCTCCAGGCCATGGTCGGTGCCCTCATCGCGGTGGTCGTGGCCTACCTCTACCAGCGCAGCCGCTACGGCCGGCTGCTGCGCGCGACGAGGGAGGACGCCGCCGCGGCGCGCGCGGTCGGGGTATCGGTGTACGGGCAGCGGCTCGTGGCCTTCGTGCTGTCCGGAGGGCTGGCCGGCCTGGCCGGGGCGCTGTACGTCCACCTCCTGCCGGTCAACACGGAGTCCGTCTACCTCAACCTCACCTTCATCACGCTCGCCATGCTGGTCATCGGCGGCGCAACAAGCCTGTGGGGCGCCGTCGTCGGAGCTGTGGCGGTGAGCGCGATCGACTCGTTCCTGGCGGAGGCCGAGAACGGAGTCCACGTCTTCGGAGGCCTGCTGGACCTGCCCGCGGGAACTCGCGTGGTCGTCGTCGGCGCATTCATGGCGCTCGTGCTCATCGTGCGGCCGAGCGGCATCACAGGCGGCCGTGAGCTCTCGCTGCCCGTCGCGGCGACTCGGGCCCTTCTGACAAAGTCTCGGCCATGAGCGATTCCGCCTTCGAGCGCCTGAAGGAGCGCCTGGCCGAGGTCGCCGACCTCCGGCACGCAGGCACGCTCCTCGGTTGGGACGAGCGTGTGATCATGCCCCGCGCGGGCGCCGCAGCCCGCGCCGACGCGCTCGGCACGGTCGGCCGGCTCGCGCAGGAGCGCTTCGTCACATCCGAGATCGGGCAGCTTCTCGACGAGCTGCGCGACCTCGAGGAGAGCTCCCCCTACGACTCCTTCGAGGCGAGCCTCATCCGCGTCACCCGGCGCGACTTCGAGAAGGCCAGCCGGGTTCCACCCGAGCTCGTCGGCGAGCTCAGCCGCGCCGGGGCTCTCGGGCTCGCGGCCTGGGGGCCTGCAAAGGCGGAATCGAACTTCGAGGGGCTGCGTCCTGCCCTGGAGACGAACCTCGAGCTCCTGGGCCGGTATGTCGACTGCTTCGACCGGCCCGACGAGACTTACGACGTCCTGCTCGACGTCTACGAGCCGCAGATGACCACCGCGGAGGTGCGGAAGATCTTCTCCGGGCTCAAGGAGGAGCTGCCACCGCTGATCAAGACGATCGCGGCCAACGGCGACGTCGACGACTCGTTTCTCGCCCGCGACTTCGACGTCGACCGGCAGCGCGACTTCGGTCTCCAGATCGCGCGCAAGTTCGGTTACACGGACGACGAGTGGACGCTCTACCACACACCGCACGCATTCATGTCGTCGCCCGGTGCAGGTGACATCCGCCTGACGACGACCTTCCGCCCGCGCGACCTCAGCTCGCTCTTCGGGACGATGCACGAGTTCGGCCACGGGGTCTACGAGTGGGGCGTCGACGGGTCGCTGGCGCGGACGCCGCTCGGATCCGGCGTCTCGCTCGGCGTGCACGAGTCGCAGAGCCGTTTGTGGGAGAACCTGGTCGGGCGCCGTCGTTCCTTCTGGCGCCACTTCTATCCCGGCCTGCAGCGGATCTTTCCGGCGCAGCTCGGACCCGTGGACGAGGAGGCGTTCTACCGCGCCGTGAACAGGGTCCATCCGTCGTTCGTCCGGATCGACGCGGACGAGGTCACCTACAACATGCACATCATCCTCCGCTTCGAGCTCGAACAGGACCTGATCGAGGGGCGCCTGCCGCTGTCCGACCTTCCGGCCGCGTGGAACGAGCGGATGGAGGAGTACCTGGGCGTCGAGGTGCCGGACGACGCCCGCGGTGTCCTCCAGGACATGCACTGGGCGGCCGGAGGCTTCGGCTACTTCCCGACCTACGCGCTCGGCAACGTCATCTCGGTGCAGATCTGGGAGCGGCTGAGCGAGGACCTCGGCGATCTCGACGAGCGCTTCGAGCGGGGCGAGTTCGGCGAGCTCCGCGAGTGGCTGCGCGAGCATCTCTACCGGCTCGGCCGGAAGTTCACGCCGCAGGAGACGATCGAGCGGGTGGTGGGGAGCCCGATCGACTCGGCGCCGTATCTGCGTTATCTCCGCGAGAAGCTCGCCCCGCAGCCGGCTTGACCGTCGCCGGCTCCTTCATGGGCGGGCTCGCGCCGTGAGGGTCTGCGTCGTCGGAGCCGGCTCGATCGGCAGCCTCCTCGCCGCGCACCTGGCAACGGTGACGGACGTGCTCGTCCTCACACGCCGTGACGAGCATGCGCGCGCCCTCAACGAGAAAGGGCTTCGCGTCAGCGGCCGACACGATTTCACCGCCCGAGTGACGGCGGCGTCGAGTGCGAGCGCGTTGCCGGAGTTCGACCTCGGGATCGTCGCGACGAAGGCGACCGGGCTCGACGCGGCGGCGGACTCGCTGGCAGGGCACGTTCCCGGGGCGACGATCATGACCGTCCAGAACGGACTCGGCGCGGAGGACGTCGTGCGCCGGCGCGGCGACTGGCAGCTCGTGTCCGCCGTGACGTTCATGAGCGGCACGAAGCACTCGGACACGCACGTCGAGTACATCCTGGACACGCCGACCTGGCTGGGTCCCTACGGAGAGACGCCGTTCGAGCGCGTCCAGGAGATCGCGAACCTGATGGTCGATTCCGGCTTGAAGGCGGAGGCGATGCCGGACCTCCTGCCGGCGCAGTGGTCGAAGCTGATCTTCAACGCCACCGTCAACGCCGTCGCCGCGCTGACCGGCCTGCCGCACGACCCGCACTTCGCCGCGCGCGAGCAGCCCGGCGATCTCGGCCACCTCGTCTACGAGCTGGTCGAGGAAGGCAAGCGGGTCGCCGCGGCCGCGGGCGTCGAGCTGCACGAGGACCCGTGGGAGATGAACGTGCTCGCGACCCAGCGCGGGAGCCGGCACTACCCGTCGATGCTGGAGGACGTCGAGGCCCACCG
>DATDDZ010000412.1:0-3600 GCA_036523555.1 Gaiellaceae bacterium | reverse complement strand
TCGCGCGAGGTGACGGCGTCCCACGCAGGGCCGAGGCCGTGCTCGAACGTCTTCCAGAACACGTAGCCCACCGGGGCTGCGAGCAGGACCGCCAGATAGCCGAGCGCCGCGAAGCGGACCGCGTACTTACCGATCATGTCGGGTCACCCGGCGCCGTAGGCCGCCGATGGCGAGGAGGACGCCGAACGAGAGCGCGAGGATGACGACGGAAGCCGCAGCAGCACCGCCCGGGTCGCCGCTCTCGATGCGGCCGAAGACGTAGACCGAGACGACCTCCGTCTTGAACGGCAGATTCCCGGAGATCAGCACGACGGCGCCGAACTCGCCGATCGCCCGGGCGAACGCGAGCGCGACGCCCGACAGTACCGCCGGGAGGATGTTCGGGAGGATCACGCGGCGGAAGGTCGCCATCGTCGACGCGCCGAGTGACGCGGCCGCGTCCTCCATCTCCGTGTCGAGCTCGAGCAGGACCGGCTGCACGGTGCGAACGACGAACGGCAGCGTCACGAACAGGAGCGCCAGCAGGATCGCCCAGCGCGTGAACGCGATGTTCACCCCCGCCGGAGACTTCGGGCCGTAGAGCGCCAGCAGCGTCAGCCCGGCGACGATCGTCGGCAGCGCGAACGGCAGGTCGACGAGTGCGTTGACGAGGCTCTGGCCCGGGAACCGGTCGCGCACGAGCGTCCACGCGACTGCCGTCCCGGCGAAGGCGTTGACGGCCGCGACGATCACCGACGCGACGACGGTGAGCTCGAGCGCCGAGACCGCCTGACGGTTCGTGATCGCGCCCCAGCCGTGCGCGTGCCACGCGAGTGCCGCAAGCGGCAAAAGGACGATGACGCTCAGATAGAGCGTGCTCAGGCCGACGGCGAGGCCGGGCGCCGTTGCGCGCCCGGCCCCCGGAGCCGCAAGCGCCTCGGCCCTAGCCGCCACTCGATGCCTGGATGCGAGCCATGACGCCCGTGTGCGGGTCGAAGAACTTCTTCTCGACCTTCGCCCAGCCGCCGACGTACTTGATCGTGAACAGCTGGGGCCGGACCGGGAAGCTCAGGCCCTGGGTGACCCCCCTGATCACGGGCCGGTAGCCGTTCTCCGCGAAGATCCGCTGAGCGGGCTTCGTCCGGAGGAAGTTGACGAAGGCCTGCGCGGCCGGCTTGTTCTTCGACGTCGTCGTGACCGCGATCGGGTTCTCGATCAGGATGGTCGCCTTCGGGATCACGAACTGGACCGGCTGCCCCTTCTTCTGCGCGAAGAGCGCCTCGTTCTCGTAGGCGAGAAAGACGTCGCCTCGCCCGGCCAGGAACGTCTGCAGGCCCTCCCGCGCGCTCGCGGGTTGCGCGACGACGTGCTTCCACATCTTCGCGAGGTACGACTCGCCCTGCTTCGGCGACTTGCCCGAGCGCACCGCGCCCCCATAGGCGGCCATCACGTTCCACCGCGCACCGCCGGATGTGAACGGGTTGGGCGTGACGATCTGGACTCCCGGCTTCAGGAGGTCGTCCCAGGTCCGGAGCTTCTTCGGATTGCCGTCACGGACGACGAACACGACGACCGAGCGGGTGACCATCCCGCCGAAGCGGTCCTTGTTCCACCGCTGCGAGACCAGTCCCTTCTGCGCCAGCGCCGAGATGTCGGGCGCAAGCGAGAAGGCGACGACGTCCGCGTCGAGCCCGGCTGCGACGGCGCGGCTCTGCTCGCCGGACGCACCGTAGGACTGCGAGAAGCTCACGCCCTGTCCGGCGGAGGTCTTCTGGAACGCCGGGATGAGCTGGCCGTACGCCTCGCGCGGTGTCGAGTAGGCCACGAGCGTCAGTCTCACGTCCTTCGACGCCCCCGACGCGAGGGCGGGCAAGACGAGCGCCAGAAGCAAAGTTGGGCTAATTCGTCTCATCGAATCTACTTATTAATCCACTGAGTTGGTGGACTTTAGGGAGAACGCCTGGTCACGCCAAATGGGAGCGCGACCGGTTCCGTAGAATCGAATTGGTGAGCGCTTCCCTCGAGGGATACGACGTCTTCCGGCCCGACGGTCCGGAGCGGCTCCCCTACACGCTGCGGATCCTGCTCGAGAACGCTCTCAGGCACGGCGAGGATGCGGACGCGGAGGCGCTGAGGCGGTGGGATCCGAAGGCCGAGCCGTCGGATGAGATCTCGTTCCGGCCCGCGCGGGTGCTGCTGCAGGACTTCACGGGTGTTCCCGCGGTGGTCGACCTGGCTGCGATGCGGAACGCGATGGCCGACCTCGGCGGCGACCCGTCGCTGATCAACCCGCTCCTCCCGGTCGAGCTCGTCATCGACCACTCGGTTCAGGTCGACGAGTACGGGTCGGCCCGGGCGATCTTCCGCAACGCCGAGCTCGAGTTCGAGCGCAACCGGGAGCGGTACGCCTTCCTGCGATGGGGTCAGGAGGCGTTCGACAACTTCAAGGTCGTCCCCCCGAACACGGGGATCGTCCACCAGGTGAACCTGGAGTTCCTGGCTCGCGTGGTCGAGGTGCGCGACGGTCAGGCGTTCCCCGACACGCTCGTCGGCACCGACTCGCACACGACGATGATCAACGGGCTCGGGGTGCTCGGCTGGGGCGTGGGCGGCATCGAGGCCGAGGCGGCGATGCTGGGTGAGGCGATCTCGATGCTCATCCCCCAGGTCGTCGGGTTCAAGCTGGTGGGCGCGCTCCCCGAGGGCGCGACCGCGACCGACCTCGTCCTGACGGTCACCGAGATCCTGCGCGCGGCCGGCGTCGTCGGCAAGTTCGTCGAGTACTTCGGCCACGGGCTTGCGGGGCTCGCGCTCGCCGACCGCGCCACGATCGGGAACATGTCACCCGAGTACGGCGCGACGTGCGGCTTCTTCCCCGTCGACGACGAGACGCTCAAGTACCTGCGCCTGACCGGCCGTGACGAAGAGCACGTCGCGCGCGTGGAGGCGTATTGCCGGGAGAACGCGCTGTGGCACGACCCGGCCGAGGAGCCGGAGTACTCCCAGGTGGTCGAGCTCGACCTCGCGGACGTCGAGCCGTCGCTCGCCGGGCCGCGGCGACCGCAGGACCGGGTGCCGCTGCGAGAAGCGAAGCAGGCGTTCCTCGCGTCACTCGAGACCTTCGGCGTCGACTATGGGAACGGCCAGGACGCCGCGGTGGCGGAGTCGTTCCCTGCGAGCGATCCGCCCGCCAGTGTCGAGCCGGGTAGTGGGCGGCCTGGCCCGGGCGAGAGCATTCCCGCGGCGGGCGGCGCGGTAGCGCCTCACGGTCCCGTTGCCGTCGCGATGGACGGCCAGGACTTCGACCTCGAGCACGGGTCGGTGGTGATCGCGGCGATCACGTCGTGCACGAACACGTCGAACCCGCAGGTGATGATCGGGGCCGGCCTCCTCGCAAAGAACGCGGTCGAGCGTGGCATGAGCCGAAAGCCATGGGTGAAGTCGAGCCTCGCTCCGGGCTCGAAGGTCGTGACGGAGTACTACGAGCGCGCGGGCCTGGCGCAGTACCTCGACGAGCTCGGCTTCCAGACGGTCGGGTACGGGTGCACGACCTGCATCGGCAACTCAGGCCCGCTCGCCGAGCCGATCTCGGAGGCGATCTCCGAGGGCGACCTGGTCGTC
>DATDDZ010000411.1:0-2007 GCA_036523555.1 Gaiellaceae bacterium | reverse complement strand
CGGATTGCAGCCTCGAGCTCTTCCCTCGAGCGTGCGTGTCTCAATGCCAGCTCCAGCTCCGTCCTGAGGAGCGCCAGCGGCGTCCTCAGCTCGTGGCTCGCATCGGCGACGAAACGGCGCTCTCGCGCGAGCCCGTCGCCGATTCGCGCGAGCATCTCGTTCAGCGTCTGCCCGAGCCGAGCGACCTCGTCGCTCGTGTCGGGCACCGGCAGGCGGTCGTCGAGGGACGACGCGGAAATGTCGGCCGCGCGCCGCCTCATTTGCTCGATCGGCCGGAGCGCGGCTCCCGCGAGCGTGAACGCCGCCATCGAGGCGAGCACGAGCGCGATCGGCCCCCCGACCAGGAAGGCGTTGAGCAGGCTCCTCAACGTGTCGTTCCGGTTCTCCCGCGTCGCTCCGACCACCAGCACGAGGCGCTGGTCGGCGCGCACCAGCGGAAGCGCGAGCGCGCGGGTGGCTTCGCCCAGGCCCGGGAACGGGCGCACGTCGACGAACACGGCGCGGGCGCGCGCTCTCGTCAGCTCGGCGGGCGTGAGGACCGCTGTCGATCCGAGTGGGTGGGTCGAGTCGAGCACCGCGCCCTTGGGGCCGATGAGCTCGGCGAACGACTCGCCTCGCTCGACGAGGGTGCCACCGGTCGATTCGAGCGATCCGTTCCTGCGCACGAGGGCCGAGACGTCCTGCGCACGTGAACGGAGCTGCTGGTCGAGTGAGCGGTCAAGATCCGAGGCGACGTGGGCGTAGACGAGCCAGCCCGCGATCACGAGGACGACGCTCATCGCCAGCGCGAACAGCAGCGTGATCCTCAGTCGAATCGGGAGACGGCTCACGACCTTTCACGCAGCCGGTAGCCGACGCCGCGAACCGTTTCGATCGTGTCGGTGCCGAACGGGCGGTCGACCTTCTCGCGCAGGTAGCGGATGTAGACGTCGACGACATTGGAGCGGTTCTCGTAGGCGAAGTCCCAGGCGTGCTCGAGGAGCTGCAGCCGCGACAGCACCTGGCCCGGCCGACGCATGAACGTCTCGAGGAGCGCGAACTCCTTCGGTGAAAGAGGGATCTCCGTGTCGCGCCGCCACGCCCGGCGGGCAGCCGGATCGAGGCGGAGGTCGGCGACGACGACCTCGGTCGGGCGCTCGACGGCGCCGCGCCTGGCGAGCGCGCGTAGCCGGGCGAGGAGCTCCGCAAAGGAGAACGGCTTCGTCAGGTAGTCGTCGGCGCCGACGTCGAGGCCGGCGACCCGGTCGCCGACGCCGTCGCGGGCGGTGAGCATGAGGACCGGGGCCCACATGCCGTCGCTCCTCAGCTGGCGGCAGGTCTCGAAGCCGTCGATGCCGGGCAGCATCACGTCGAGGACGATCGCATCGTAGGGGTGCGCCCGCGCGAGGACGAGAGCCTCTTCGCCGCTCGAGGTGACGTCGGCCGAATGGCCTTCCTCGACGAGCCCGCGACGAACGAGGCCGGCCATTTTCAGCTCGTCCTCGACGATCAGCACCCGCATCCGGACCACAGCGTGCCGGGTCAAGATGAAAGAAAGATGAGAGAGCTCAGCGGAGCAGAGCGGCGAGGGCAGGCGCGCCGCCTTCGAGGACCGGCTCGCCGTGCGAGACCAGCACGCGCTCGACCGGAAGGTCGAGGAGCGGCCGAAGCGAGGCGCGCAGGTCCTCGTGGGTCTTCGAGCCGAGCCAGCGCTCCGGGCAGAGGCGCAGGGCCTCCCGCGTGGCGCGCGGCTTCGCTCCGGCGCCGAGGAGGACATCGCCGACCGCGAGCGCGCCCTGTCCGGGCAGCCAGTAGGTGACCTCGGCCGAACGCGCCGTCTGGAAGGCCGCGAGCCCGCCGGGGAGCTCGTCGCCCGCCCGAAACGTGTTCGAGACTGCGATCCCCCGGTTTCGCGTTACGGAGCTCTTTCGGCGGCTCGATCGGGTCGACGAGGACCAGCCCGTCGCTCGTGTCGAGAGCAAGGGAGCCGACCTCTTCCTCCCAATGTTCGTGCCACGCCGTCCAGCG
>DATDDZ010000410.1:0-4003 GCA_036523555.1 Gaiellaceae bacterium | reverse complement strand
AGGTTGGAGGCGACGATCACCCAGACGAGCGTGAAGCCGTACTTCGAGCCGCCGGCGATGTTGGTCGCGAAGTTGCCCGGGTCCATGTACGCCACGCAGGCGATGAAGGCGGGGCCGAGGAAGGGGAGGAGCCGCCAGCGGGTGTTGCCGCGCAGGACGTGCTCGCCTGCACCGGGCAGGCGGGCAGCCTCCTCCACGCGGGTCGACATCATCCCGCCGCCTATTTTAGCCTAGGCTAACTTTTTGGGTTGGAGCCGCTCGGGCTCGAGCTCTGGAGGACGTGCAGGTCGGGGAGGTTCCGGTAGTGCTCCTCCAGGTCGAACCCATACCCGACGAAGAGCTCGTCGGGGACGGTGAAGCCGACGTAGCGCACAGGGAGGTCCTCGACGAGCCGGCGGTAGGGCCGGTCGAGCAGCGTGACCACGGCGAGCGTGGCCGGGTCACGGAGCTTCAGCGTCTTGACGAGGTAGTTGAGGGTCAGGCCCGTGTCGACGACGTCCTCGACGATCAGGACGTGCCGGTCGGCGACGTCCTCGTCGAGGTCCTTGAGCAGGCGGATCTGCGCCTGGCCGCCCGTGTCCGAGTTGGCCGCGTAGCTCGCAAGCTCGAGGAAGTCGATCCCGTGCGGGATGTCGATTGCCCGGGAGAGGTCGGCGAGGAAGACGAGGCTTGCCTTGAGTGGCGCGATCAATATCGGCTCCCGGCCTTCGTAGTCGCGCGCGATCTGCCGCCCGAGCTCCCGCACCCGGGTCTGCAGCTCGCGGCTCGTGAGGTAGACCTCCCCGAGCCTCGGGCCCGCGGCAGCGACCACTAGGACGCGAGCTCGAGCCGGTATCGCTCTGCCAGGCGCTCGATGTCGCGTTTGTAGAAGAGCTTCACGCGCACGTCCGGATAGCGCTCGCGCAGCTTCCTCAGCTTTCGGTTCTTCCGCGTCACGAGCGACTGCTTCATCACCGTGACCTCGACGTAGAGGTCCTGCTCCGGCAGGTAGAAGTCCGGCTTGAAGGCCTCGACCACGCGCCCGTCTTCGTCCTCCTCGAGGACGAAGGTGGTCGGCTCGTATTCCCAGGGGACGCCGTAGTAATCGAGGACCTTGGCGCACTCGAGCTCTGCCCGGTTCGCGAAGCGCGGTGGCTGTTGGCCCCGATATGCCTGGAAATCCGGTGTTTCCAGTGTCACCTCGAATCAGGGTAGCAGTGGCCCCGGATGCCCCTAGACTTCGCCCATGGCGGCGCGTGACGGCACGTTCACGATCGTCCAGATCTCGGACCTCCACTGCGGCGCGCAGTTCTTCCTGCCGAACCTCCTCGAGCGGGCCATCAACGAGGTCAACGACCTCGAGCCGGAGATCGTCGTCTGCTCCGGCGACCTGACCACCTTCGGCTTCAAGGAGGAGTACGCACTGGCGAAGCAGTACCTCGACAGGATCGACTGCGAGGCGGTGGTGGTGATACCCGGCAACCACGACTCGAGGAACGTCGGGTACGTCCACTTCGAGCAGCTCTTCGGCGACCGGAACTCCGTCGCGAGGGTCGGAGGCGTGACCGTAGTGGCGGTCGATTCGACCGAGCCCGATCTCGACCACGGCCAGATCGGGCGCGGACGCTACGGGTGGATCGAGGAGAGCTTCTCCGAGCCGGCCGACCTCCGGGTGTTCGTCTGCCACCATCACCTGCTGCCGGTTCCCGGGACCGGGCGCGAGCGGAACATCGTCTACGACGCAGGCGATGCGATCGAGTGCCTGCAGCGCTCGGGGGTGAACCTCGTCCTCTCCGGGCACAAACACGTTCCGTACGCCTGGCGGCTCGAGGATCTCTTCATCGTGAACGCCGGCACTGTCTCCTCGCTGCGGCTTCGCGGGAACACGCGTCCCTGTTACAACGTGATCGAGTTCTCGGGAACGCACGTGGACGTCTGGCGGAAATACCCGTTCCACGGCCAGGAGAAGATCATCCAGTTCGCCGTCGACACGCTCGAGTTCGAGAAGTACACGGCGAGGATCGAGGGCGAGGTGACCTCGCGCCGGTGACGAAGGCTTTCGTGGTCATCGACGGCGAGCACTACGCGCCGGTCGTGCGCGACGCGATCGCCGGGCTGCCCTACGAAGTGGTGGGCGCCTGGCTGGCCGGGGGCACCGAGAAGCTGCGCGGAGGAGAAGAGTACGGCGTGCCGGTCGTGTCCGGATTCGAGGACGGGCTTGCAGGAGCGGACGTCGTGGTCGACCTCTCCGACGAGCCCGTGCTGAGCCCGCCGGCCCGCTTTCTGCTTGCGAGCAGGGCCCTCGCCGCCGGGCTCAGGTACGAGGGCCCCGACTTCCAGTTCGAGCCGCCGCGCTACACGCCTTTCCCGTTGCCGTCGCTAGCCGTCATCGGGACCGGGAAGCGCGTCGGCAAGACGGCGGTGACCGGCCATGTAGCCGGCGTCCTCAAACGCGAGCGGGAGGTCGTCGTCGTCGCGATGGGTCGCGGCGGCCCGCCGGAGCCGTTGGTCGCGGAGGTGAAGCCGACGCTCGACGACCTGCTCGAGGTCTCGAGGGCCGGCGGGCACGCAGCATCCGACTATCTGGAGACGGCCGCGCTGACGGGCGTCGTGACGATCGGCTGCCGGAGGGCCGGAGGAGGGCTGGCGGGTGTGGTGACGACGTCGAACGTGCTCGCGGGAGCGGCGCTCGCCGCCGAGCGGACGCCCGACGTGGTCGTGTTCGACGGCAGTGGGGCGGCGATTCCTCCGATCGACGTCGACGCGCGGATCCTCGTCACGAGCGCTGATCACGATCTGGGCGCGTACCTCAATCCCTACCGTGTCCTGATCTCCGACCTGATCGTCGCGATCGGCGCCGAGGGCCCGGATCTCACGCGCCTGGCGCGCGACGTCCCGGTCGTGCGTGCCGACCTCCGGCTGCGGCCGGCCGCGCCGCTCGCGGGCCGGAGTGTGGCCGTGTTCACGACGGGGCCGGCTCCGACGGACCATCTCGACGCGACGGTCGTCTCGGTCTCACGGAACCTCGCCGATCGCGCCCGGCTCCGCGTGGACCTCGAAGCGGCCGATGCGGACGTCTTCCTCGTCGAGCTCAAAGCGGCCGCGATCGACGTGGTCGCGGAGGCGGCACAGGCGCGGGGCGTCGACGTCGTGCTCGCCGAGAACGAAGTCGTGCCGCTCCCCGGCGAGCCGGGCCTCGACGAGCAGATCCTGCGCCTCGTTCCGGCGGGAGCGCGAGTATGAGCCTGCCGCGCCACTCGGAGCCGCTCCCGCTCGGCACATTGGACCATCCGTACTCGAAGGGGCTGATGGCACGGGCTCTCGTCGCCGTGGGCGTGCCGCTCGGCCGCGCCTACGAGCTCGCGAAGCGGATCGACCAGGATCTTGTCGACCGTTGTGAGCAGAGCACCGACCTCGAACGCGTCGAGGAGCTCGCCGTCGACGTGATGGGAGAAGAGGAAGGCTCGGAGGCGGTGCGGAGGCTGCGGCGCTACCGCGAGCTCCACGAGCTCGATCTGCCGGTGATCGTGCTCGTCGGCGGCGCGACCGGGACCGGCAAGTCGACCGTTGCCACCGAGGTCGCCTACCGGCTCGGCATCACCCGGGTCACGTCGACGGACTTCGTCAGACAGACCATGCGTGCGTTCTTCTCGGAGGAGTTCATGCCCTCGATCCACTACTCGAGCTTCGAGGCGGCCGCGGGGCTGCGTGAGCCGGAGCAGGCGGAAGATCCGATCATCGCCGGCTTTCTCGAGCAGACGCGGAACGTGCTTGTCGGCGTGCGCGCCTCGATCGAGCGCGCGCTCGAGGAGGGGTGGTCGATGGTGCTCGAGGGCGTTCACCTCGTCCCGGGGATGCTGCCGCGGATCGAAGGCGCGCTCGTCGTGCAGTGTGTCCTCGCGATCGACGACGAGGAGGAGCACAGCACGCACTTCCTCGTCCGCGACGCAGGGCTCGACGGAGTGCGCCCGCACGCGAAGTACGTCGACCGGCTCGAGGACATACGGCGGATTCAGGCGCACAT
>DATDDZ010000409.1:0-7479 GCA_036523555.1 Gaiellaceae bacterium | reverse complement strand
CGGCGGCGGGCGTGCGATCCCGATGCAGGTCGACGTCGGCGACGAGGAGCAGACGCTGGCGGTCGCGACGCGCACACAGGGCGACTTCGGCCGCATCGACGTCCTCGTGAACAACGCGGGAGTGAGCGGGGTGGGCGACGTGGAGGAAACGACGCTCGCGCTCTGGGACGACGTGATGCGCGTGAACGCGCGCGGCGTCTTCCTGATGAGCCGCGCCGTCGTTCCGTACATGGTCGCGCAGGGCTCGGGGTCGATCGTGAACATGTCCTCGGCCCTCGCGGAGATCGGCGTCGCGCGGCGAGTCTCCTACGCAGCGTCGAAGGGCGCCGTCCTCGCACTGACCAGGTCGATGCAGGTCGATTGCGCGCCGCACGGCATCCGCGTGAACGCCCTCCTTCCGGGAACGATCATGACGCCGTTCGTCGAGCGCTATCTCCGCGACTCCTACGTCGATCCGGACGAAGGGCTGCGCCTGGTTCAGGCCCGCCAGCTCACCGGTGAGCTCGGCCGGCCCGACGACGTCGCGAGCGCCGCCCTCTTCCTCGCCTCGGACGAGTCGCGCTTCGTGCTGGGTACGGGACTCGTCGTCGACGGAGGCCTGAGTGGCACGAGGGGCTGACGCCGGGGACGAGTCAGAAGAAGGTCAGCACGGCGTCGACCACCTTCCGGTCGTCGTCCACGACCGAGATCACCCTCCACTTGTCGAAGAGGGTGCACGGATGGGAGATGCCGAAGGCGACGCGGTCGCCGACTCGCAGCGCGAGACCCGGGTCGATCGTCACGTGCGCGTGCTGGTCCGAGAGCCGGCGGACCTCGGCCTCCGCCCCGAGTGGAACGTCGCCGATCCCGTCGAGGACACGCGGCAGGCCCAGATCGAGCGGGAGGTCGCGCTTTCCCGCTCCCGCCACGATCAGGCCCGGCTCGGGGCGAGACTGGACTCGCGCCCAGACCTCGGCTGCGCTCCGCAGCTCTCCGTCGCCGGAGATCCGGCCGGCGAACGGCGAGCGAGAGGCGTAGTGCCCGATGTCGTGGGTCAGGTAGCAGCCGCTGCGCAGGACGATCCGCCGCGGCACGCCGAGGTCGGCCGCACACAGCACGTCGAGCACGATGTCGAAATAGGCGCTTCCGCCCGCGGTCAGGACGACGGTGTCGGTCTCGAAGAGCGACCTCGATGCGAGCTCCTGCGCCGTCTCGCCGAAACGCCCGAGGAACCGCGTGATGTCGGCCAGTGTGTCCTCCTCGGAGCCCGCCTCGATGATGCCCTCGAAGCCGCTCACGCCCGCGAGCCGGACGTAGCCCGAGCGGCCAACGGCCTCCGCCGTCGCGATGGCCGAAGCGAGGTCCCTGCAGCCGGCTCGGCCTCCCTCGAAGCCGAGCTCGACGAGCGCGAGCGCCGGGCGCTCGGAGCCGAGGGCCTCGAGCCGCTCCACCGCCTCGGGCGAGTCGACGAAGACGTAGAGCTCGAGCTCTTCGTCGGCGGCGAGCTCGTGCGCGAGCCAGGCCGCGGTCGCGCGGTCGACGAGCTCGTTGGCGAGCAGGATCCGGCTGAAGCCAAAGCTGCGGTAGACCCGGAGGTGGGCATCCGTCGCAGCGGTCAGCGCCCAGCAGCCGGCGTCGACCTGGCGGGCGAGGAGCTGCGGCGCCATCGACGTCTTGCCGTGCGGCGCGAGCCAGACGTCGTTGCGAGCGCAGTACCGCGCCATCGTCTCGATGTTGGCGGCGAGAGCGGAGTCGAGGAGGAGCATCGCCGGCAGCGCGAGGTCGTCGACGTGCCAGCCCTGCCCGGCGAGCTCGCCCAGCGTCATCGCGTCTGCGGCCGGAGGAACTCCCTTTGTGCCGGTTGGAAGCGGAGTCGAGCGCAGGCGGTCGAGCGCCGCCGCGTCGTAGCTCATGAGCATGCGAGGCACGATCTCAAAATCGATCCGTCGGCTGGTGCGCGCGCAGCATCGGCAGCATCGACGGCCGGATCGCCAGGCTCGCGAGCGCGAGCAGGACGGCGATGCCTGCGAACCCGACCCGTCCATGCCCCGGCAGGGAGAACGTGAAGCCGAGCAACGGCGTCCCGACCACGATCACGAGAGTCGCGCAACTGTTGACGAAGCCGATCGCGGCAGCAGGCGCGTCGGGCCGCTCGAGCTGCGCGCCCCCGAATGCAGCCGCGAACGGGACGCCGGCCGCAAGCCCGAGAAGAGCCGAGCCGACGATCCGCGCGGCGAGCGGGATGTCCAGGAGCAGCAGAATCGTTCCCGCGGCGGCTACCAGCATGCTCGCAGCCAGCAGCCACGCGACTCGCTCGTGCCAGCGCTGCACGGCGCGGCCGCCGAGAGGTCTCGTGACGAGCCCGCCGAGGAGCGTCATCGCTCCGATCGCTCCCGAGAGCCGGAGCCCATACCCGTCGCGATGCAGCAGTGCCACCGCCCAGTTGCCGGCGATGACACTCAGGCCGAACGAAGCCGTGTGCGCAACCGCCAGTGGATACAGGCCGCGATCGCGCACGACGCTCGCCGCCCGCTCGGCGGCGGGGCGGCTCCGCGCCGTACGCTGCCGGTCGCGCGGCGCCAGCGGCAAGGAGGCAAGGACGAGAAGGGCCGCGGCGGCCGCGGTCACGTAGGGCGCGCGCCAGCCGAGCGGAGGCACGACGAGCGGGACGATCGCGATCGCCAGGCCCCCTCCACCGACGCCGGCCGCTCCGTACAGGCCCTGAGCGGTGGCGGAGCCGACCGTCGCGCGCACGTACTCGCTCCCCGCGATGAAGCCGATGCCGGTGCCCAGCCCTGCGACCAGGCGGCCCGCGATGCCGAGCGCAAGCACCGGCGTCATGAGCGCGAGCGTATTCCCGACGATGATCACGCCGAGGGCGGCCAGCCCGAGCGTGCGCGCCCCGTGACGATCGATGAGCCGCCCGCCCGGGATCTGCATCACCAGATGAGTCACGAACAGCGCCGTCGTCAAGAACCCGATGGTTCCGAGCCTGACGCCGTAGACGCCGGCGAGCGTATCCGCAGCGGGACCGACGTTCGCGATGTTGTAGCCCACCGCCGTGCCCAGTGCCACGCCCGCGACGGCCGCGACTACAGGGTGAGGCTCGCCACGCAGAGTGCGGAAGATACGCGGCCCGCACGACGGGGCTCCGGGGAAGGGCTGGTCTTCAGCCCTTCCCCGGGCTCCGGCTCAGCGGCCGTAGCCGTATCCGCCGTAACCGCCGCCGGTCCCACCGGAGGAGTCTCCGGAGGAAGACCCGGACGGCGGTTCGACCGTGCGGCCGCTTGCTGCGAGGGCGTCCCAGGAGCCACCGAAGGCCTTCACGCCTTCACCGGCCGTCTGACCGGCCGTCATGTCCAACACGAACGTGTAGAGCGGGTGACCTCCATAGGTCACCTGTCGTCGCCCGTCGGAGCGCCTGGTCAGGCCGAGCAGGGAGGCGCGCAATCCGCTTCCCGGCCGAGCCTTCGCAGCGCTGATCAGCGGACGCCAGGAGATCGCGCAGGCGCCGTTGCACGCGCTCCTGCCGTTCCGGTCCTTCTCGAACGAATAGAGCGTCCGCCCGCGGGCGTCGGCGAGGATCCTGCCGAGGGCCGTCGCTCTGAGGCCGACCATCGCTCCATTCGGCGCCCGCGAGAGCGACGCCGAGCCGGCGCTGCCGACGGCAGCGGCGACGAGCGTCGCAGCCGACAGAGCGGCGATTGCGATGAACAGTGTGATCTTGTGCGTCATTTTCGAGCTCCTTGAGTCGTGGTTGTCGAGGGTTTGCCGGATGCTTCGTGTCTCGTCAAAGGACTTTCGAGCCGTCGACGAAGAGCTGGATCGCGCCGGCGGCGAGGCCACCGGAATCCACGGCGTCCCTGCCGGCGAGCGTGTTGACATCCAGGCGGTCGTTCGCCGCCTCGGAGTGGAGGATCTTCACCGTCGCGGCGAGCCCGCTGACCTTCACGCCGCCGGCATCGCCGTTGACGTCGATCCGGTCCTCGCCGTTGGTGGCGTTGACGATCACGCGGTCGGCCTGGCCGTCGCCTGCGGCGCCGCCCAGCGCTCCGGCCAGATCGACGGTCACACTCTGGACGTCGGTTCCGGACAGGTCGTTGATGGTCACCACGTCCGCGCCGCCGAGGGCGTTGTACTCGACTCGCTCGACGCCGGCCGTGTCCATGGTGATGTTCCCGGCGTCCCGGAAGAACCGGAGCCGGCTTCCGTTCGCGGTCAGGTCGACATGCTCGGCCACGTTGGCACTGTTGAAGCGCATCGTGTCCGTGCCGTCCTGGCCCTCGACGATGTCACTGCCGTCGCCCTGATCCCAGACGAAGATGTCGTCGCCGGCGCCCATCAGCGCGAGGTCGCTGCCCTGGTTGCCGTCGATGACATCGTTGCCGCGCCCACCGCGGAGCGTCTCCGCGCCGGAGCCGCCGGCCAGGGTGTCGTTCCCGCGGCCACCATCGAGCGTCGTCGGGATGCTGTCGGTGAAGACGCCGTTGCTCTCGTCGATCCGAATCGAGTCGTCGCCGGCCCGGGCGTCGACCAGGATCTTCGAGATCTGGTCTCGCTGGAAGCTGAAGTCGGCCGAACCGTCGTCGCCGACGTCGACCTGGAGGATGCCGGGCTGCCCGGCCATCAGCCGCAGCGTGATCTTGTCGCTCGCGCGGGTGCCCTTGACCTCCAGCACCCCGTGCACGAGCTTCGGCTGCTTGAACGCAGCCGCCTTGCCCGGGTACGAGGCACCGGGGCCCTTCATCGGACGAGCCGCGTGTCCCGGCCCGGCCGCGATTGCCGCTGCGCCCACGACGGCCGCGGCCACGGCGAGCCTCGAGAGCTCTACCGGCCGCACGAGCCGTGATTCCATGATTCCAACGTCCTTGTTCATGATCTTCCTTTCGGGAGTGGTTGATCTCTCATGTGCTAGAGACACCCACGGCGCGGCCTTATTCCCGAGCGCAATCGATCCCGCGGCGCGGGAATAGCCCGGGCCGAGCGGCGTCCTTCGAAGTGTGAGAGAGCTACCGTTCGTCTCCCTGTGCCAATGAGACGCAGTCGACAGGACGAGGCCGAGGCCGACGGCCACGAGGTGGTCGACCTGGCCGCCCTCGCGGACGGCTCGCTCGAGCCGGACGTTCGCAGCGCCCTCGAGGCGCGGGTCACGGCCTCGCCGGAGCTTGCCGACCGCCTCGCCGAGCAGCAGCGCGCAGTTCTCCTGGCCCGGAGCGCAGCGGCCGAGGTCGACGCGCCGGCCTCCTTGCGGGCGCGCGTCATTGCGCAGCGGAACGCCCGCCGGGTGCCGCACCGCCGTCTCGTTTTCGCAGGTGCCGCCGTCACGGCGGCGCTGGCAGTCGCCATTGGACTGGCCGTCTTCCGTTCGGGGACGTCGAGCCCGCGTTTCCAGGCCGCTTTGGCACCGACCGGGCTCGTGCCGAACGCCGCGGGCCATGCGACGCTCACCAGGACGTCGTCGGGCTGGCGGATCGAGCTCGACGCCAGAGGGCTGCCCCGCCTCGACGGAGGACGGTTCTACGAGGCCTGGCTGCGCAACGAGGCTGGGGTGCTCGTCCCGATCGGGACCTTCAACGAGGGGCGGGACGTCACGTTGTGGGCGGGCGTCTCACCGAAGAGCTTCACGACGCTGACGGTCACGCGCGAGCGGGCTGACGGCGTTCAAGACTCGTCAGGCGAGAAGGTGCTGGTCGGGCCCGTCAGCGGCGGCTAGTCCCCGTCGATCCGGCGCACGACCTGCCGGCGGGCGCGGTAGAGCCGGCTCATGACCGTCCCCTCGCGAATCCGTAGAGCGCGTGCCGCCTCCTTGTACGAGAGGCCGGTGATGTCGACCGCGACGAGCACGTCGCGGAAGTGGTCCGGGAGAGCGGCGACGGCGGCATAGAGCTCGGCGGCCTCGACCGCGGCGTGCGGATCGGGGGCCCGGGGGGTCGGCGACGAGGTCGAGCTGATCGGGGAGCGGATCGGGACGCAACCGCCGGTCCTCGGCGCGCTTCTTGCTCAGGAACGTGTTGCGCAATGCTCGCAGGAGGTAACCGAGGTCGTCGTCGTTGCGAAGCAGGCGCGGGCGGGCGAGAACGCGCGCGTACGTCTCCTGCACGAGGTCCTCGGCCTCCTCTCGCCTACCGCTGAGCGCCCAGGCGGCCCGGTAGAGCCGGTCGAGGTGGTCTCCTAGCCGAGCGGGATCGAGCGTGCGCTCCATTGGCGACAACGCTCACTAGCACAGGATCGATCGTCGCGCGACTCAGGCCGCCGGGTGAGCTCCCGGCACGTGGCGCTCGAGGAAGCCGAGAACCTCGCCCACCTGGCGCACCCTCTCGTCGACGTCGAACGGTGAGTGGCCTGTCGGAAAGACGTACACCTCGTGCGGATGTCCACGCGCCGCGAGCCTGTCGACGTAGAGCATCGCCTGCCGGTAGGGGCACCGGCTGTCGTTCTCTCCGATGAGGAAGAACACGGGCGCGCGCACGTCGTCGGCGAAGTTGATCGCGTTGCGCTCGCGCATCAGCTCCGGGACGTCGGCGGGAGCGGCACCGCCGAGGAGCGCGCGATCGTAGGCCTGCAGGAGCGGAGAGAGATCCTCGTAGCCGGCCGCGTAGTCCCCGACGGGAACCCCCGCGACGCCGCAGAGCCAGAGCTCTGGATGCTTCCCGAGCTCGAGCAGCGTCACGTACCCGCCCCACGAGTACCCGGCGATCACGGCCCTCCCTGGGTCGGCGACGCCGCGCTCGACCAGGTCGCGCAGACCGGCGTTGACGTCCTCGAGCTCTGGTCCGCCGATGTTGGCGATCAGGGTGTCGCGCCACTCGCGGCCGTACCCGGTCGAGCCCCGGTAGTTGACGAGCCCGACGGCAAAGCCCGCGTCGACGAAAGCCTGGACCTCCGGCTGCCACCGGTCGGCGTCGAGCGAGGTCGGGCCGCCGTGGACGAACATCACGACCGGGAACGAGCCGCCCGAGCCGTCCGGGGCGACGAAGAACCCTTCGACCTGCTGACCATGCTCGTTCGCAAATTGCCAGGGGGTGTAGGGACGCGCGGCGAGACCGGCGGCCCCCTGCAGGCGCAGCACCTCCGCGCCCGCGTCGTCGACGATCCGCCGCTGCCGGTGACCCTGCTCGTGGAGGAGCCACACACGCCCGTCGGGCCGCACACGCGCGGCAGCGATCACTCCCGGCTCCGTCGTAAGAGTCTGCAACTCGCCCGTCTCGAGCTCGAAGCGCAGCAATCGATGACGACCGTGGACGAGATGCCTCAACAGGAGCGCCCGCCCGTCGGGCCACCAGTCCTCGGCGTAGACCTCTCCGTCCAGGTCGAGCGAGAGATCCCGGCGCTCGCCGGTCGACAGGTCCCAGACGGCCGGCCGCCCGTCGCCCTCACGCTCGTGGTCGAACGCCAGCCTCTGATCGCCCGGGACCGGCGACCAGCACGCCGCGGCCAGCGACCTGCCCCTATCGAGCTGCTCTCCGACCACGGCTCCCGAACGGGGGTCGACGACCTGGA
>DATDDZ010000408.1:0-3087 GCA_036523555.1 Gaiellaceae bacterium | reverse complement strand
TGCGGCGGTTCGTGGACGAGGTCGAGGAGCCGATCCGACTCGCCTTCTCGCTCCATGCGCCCACGGACGACCTGCGCACACAGCTGATGCCGGTCAACGCGCGCTACCCGCTCGCGGAGGTCCTCGGTGAATGCCGGCGCTACTTCGACCTGCGTCGCCGTAAGGTCTTCGTCGAGTACGTGATGCTCGCCGGCGTCAACGACCGGGTCGAACAGGCGCATGCCCTCGCAGACCTGCTCGACCCGAAGGTGTTCAAGGTCAACCTGATCCCGTACAACCCGACCGGGATGTTCGACGGCTCGTCGCCGAAGGCGATCGCCGCGTTCAAGAGTGTGCTCGACCGCGCCCGATTGCCTGCGACCGTCCGCCTGACACGCGGCCGCGAGATCGCGGCCGCGTGCGGTCAACTGGCCGCTCTCAGCTAGCGCGCTGCAGCGCGGGCGTGCAGGAGGAGCGGCCGCGCTTCTCGAGGTACTGCTGGTGGTAGTCCTCCGCCTCGTAGAAGGTCTCCGCGGGCTCGATCTGCGTCACGATCGGCGCGGACCAGCGGGACTGCTCGGCGGCCTTCGAACGAAGGGCGGTCTCCTGCTGCTCTCCGTCCTGGAAGAAGATCACCGAGCGGTACTGGTCGCCGATGTCCCAGCCCTGCCGGTTCAGCTGCGTCGGGTCGTGCTTGCCCCAGAAGACGTCCAGAAGCTGCTCGTACGTGACCTTGTCGGGGTCATAGGTGACCTCGACGACCTCGGCGTGCCCGGTCGTGTGCGAGCACACGTCCTCGTACGTCGGGTTGTCGAGCTTGCCGCCGCTGTAGCCCACCCGCGTCCGCGTCACGCCGTCGAGCTGCCTGAACGCGGCCTCGACGCCCCAGAAGCAGCCGGCGCCGAACGTTGCCTTCTTCTCCACTACTCCTCCTCCAGTTCCAGTGACACCGAGTTGATGCAGTACCGCAGGCCGGTGGGCGCAGGGCCGTCCGGAAACACATGCCCGAGATGGCCGCCGCAATTCGAGCACATGACCTCGGTTCGAGCCATCCCGTAGGTGGTGTCGGTCCCCTCGTCGATCGCGTCCGCGCTCGCCGGGCTCGAGAACGCCGGCCACCCACAGCCCGAGTCGTACTTCGCCTCGGAGCTGAAGAGCTCGGCGCCGCAACCCGCGCAGCGATAGGTGCCCGGCTCGAAGGTGTGGTCGTACTCTCCCGAGAACGGAGCCTCGGTGCCCTTTTCGCGCAGGACGCGGTACCGCTCCGGATCGAGCTCGGCCCGCCACTCACGTTCGGTCTTCTTGACTTTCGGCACTTTCCTCCTCTTTCGGTTCCTCCCTACAGTCTTGCGAACCAGCGTCGCATTACGCGTTCGAGGGATAGACGTCGGCCTCCCGAGGGCCGATCCTGCGGTGGAGAGGAGGAAACCAAGTGAAGCAAGCCGTCGTGCTCATGCGGTTTCTGCGGCATGACCCCGTGGGTCAGCGTCTCGGCGTGGGCGTGCTCGTCCTCATGTGGCTCGCCGTCGCCTGGACGAGCCTCGGCGTTCTCGCGGCCGTAGTGGCGCTGCTCGGCGTCTGCGAGCTCGTGCGTCGCAAGCGCGAGAACGTGGTCGTCGTCGTGGACGACCTCGAAGACCTCTACTGAAGGAGTTCGAGCGAAAGCGATGCTTTCGCTCGATTCTTCGCACTCAAGTCCGTCCGACACGGATCCGACTATTTACTCGTGGGGCAACGCCGGTATCCGCGCTGCGTCGGGCGCGAAGGCAAGCCGCGCCTTCGCGCACTCGAGGAAGTGATCGCTCTGCCGCGGCGCAGCCCGCTCATGCCCGAGCTCCAGCGGGCACTCGCCGCTGCATCGCGTCTGCACGGCCTGCGCTCGGATCTCGAGCCCGTGCCTGTGCGTTCGACCGCGACGACGAGCGAGGCCGGCGCGTATCGCTTCCGCAAGCGAGACCCGATCGACGTGCGCGTGTCGCGCCTCGGCGGGCGCGCGACACTCGGGTTCCTGCACGAGCTCGGACACCTGCTCGATCACCAGAGCTACTACAGCCGGAAGTCACGCTCGTGGGCGTCCGAGGTCCATCCGGCGTTCGCCCTGTGGCGGGACGTCGCAACGTCGCTCGAGAAGCGCTCGCTGCCGGGAGGCCACGGACGCCAGCGCTACTTCCAGTCGGTGCACGAGGTCTGGGCGCGGTGCTACGCGCAGACGGTCCTGCTTCGGTCGGAGGACGCGACCCTCGAACGTAGGCTCGAGAAGCTCCAGGGGGAAGACGACCCGCACGTGTGGCCGGCCGGGCAGTTCGAGGTCGTCGCCCTCGAGGTCGAGCGGGTCTTCGAGCGACTGGGCCTGACACAGCTGTCGCTGCCGCTCGCAGCCTGACGGACGCCCCCGAGCTAGCTCTCGCCCGGAACCGGGACGGCGGACTTCGTGTCGAAGGAGTGCTTCACGATCGCCTGCTTCGCCGCGCGAACCTCGTCCAGCCGCTGCACGGGACGCCCGTGCGGCGCGGAGTGGATCGTGTCGGGATCGGTTTCCGCCTCTCGCGCGATCGCGAGCATCGCGTCGGCGAAGGCGTCGAGCGTCTCCCTCGCCTCGGTCTCGGTCGGCTCGATCATCAGCGCTTCGGGGACGACGAGCGGGAAGTAGATCGTCGGGGGGTGAAAGCCGTAGTCCATCAACCGCTTGGCGACGTCGAGCGCAGTGATCCCGTGCTCGCGCTTGAGCCCACGCGCGCTGAGGACGAACTCGTGCATGCAGAGGCGGTCGTACGGGAGCTCGTAGACGTCCTTCAGCCGTGCGAGCAGGTAGTTGGCGTTCAGAACCGCGGCCTCCGACATCTCCCGCAGGCGAGGCCCGTAGGACCTGATGAAGGCATAGGAGCGCACGAAGACGCCGAACGGGCCGGTGTACCCGCGCACCTTCCCGATCGACTTCGGCCGCTCGTAGTCGAGTCGGAATCGCTCGCCGTCTCTCACGACGGCCGGCACAGGGAGGAACGGCTCCAGCGTGTCACGGACGACGATCGGCCCGCCGCCTGGACCCCCGCCGCCATGCGGCTGCGAGAAGGTCTTGTGCAGGTTGATATGCACGATGTCGAAGCCCAT
>DATDDZ010000407.1:0-8116 GCA_036523555.1 Gaiellaceae bacterium | reverse complement strand
AGTTCCGACCTGCACGAATGGCGTAACGACTTGGGCGCTGTCTCAACGAGGGATCCGGTGAAACTGTAGTCTCGGTGAAGATGCCGAGTACCCGTGGTTGGACGGAAAGACCCCGTGAACCTTTACTACAGCTTGACGTTGAAGTCTGGTGTTCGTTGTCCAGGATAGGTGGGAGGCTTTGAAGCGGGGACGTCAGTCCTCGTGGAGCCAACCTTGGGATACCACCCTGCGGATTCTGGGCTTCTAACCAGAGGCCGTTATCCGGCTCTGGAACAGCGTCAGGTGGGTAGTTTGACTGGGGCGGTCGCCTCCTAAAATGTAACGGAGGCGCGCAAAGGTTCCCTCAGCACGGTTGGAAATCGTGCGTAGAGCGTAATGGCATAAGGGAGCTTGACTGCGAGACTGACAAGTCGAGCAGGTGCGAAAGCAGGCCATAGTGATCCGGCGGTGAAGCGTGGAATTGCCGTCGCTCAACGGATAAAAGGTACGCCGGGGATAACAGGCTTATCCTTCCCAAGAGCTCACATCGACGGAAGGGTTTGGCACCTCGATGTCGGCTCGTCGCATCCTGGGGCTGGAGCAGGTCCCAAGGGTCGGGCTGTTCGCCCGTTAAAGCGGTACGCGAGCTGGGTTCAGAACGTCGTGAGACAGTTCGGTCCCTATCCACCATGGGCGCTGGAAGCTTGAGAGGAGTCGCTCCTAGTACGAGAGGACCGGAGCGAACAGACCTCTGGTGTATCAGTCGTCGTGCCAACGGCGCTGCTGATTAGCCACGTCTGGATGGGATAACCGCTGAAAGCATCTAAGCGGGAAGCCCACCTCGAGATGAGGCTTCCCATCCCCTCGAGGGAGTAAGAGCCGTGGGAGACCACCACGTTGATAGGCGGGACGTGCAAGCGTGGCAACGCGTTTAGCGGACCCGTACTAATTGCTCGAGGTCTTGATTTTGAACACCGAGTGTGGAGCTATGGAGTTTTGAGGGTGCGCGGGAACTCGCGGCGCTCTTGAAGCTTCGGCGGTCAAAGCGGCGGGGAAACACCTCTTCCCATTCCGAACAGAGAAGTTAAGCCCGCTTGCGCCGATGGTACTCGGAGGGCAACCTCCCGGGAGAGTAGGTAGCCGCCGATTAATTCCGAAGCGGGAGCCGCATCACGGCTCCCGCTTTTTTGTGCCCGCCGGCAGGAGTCGATCAGACGCGGGACTCCAGCCGCGCCAGCTCACGATCCAGCTCCGAGGGCGAGACCGGACGGCGGATGTACCGTCCCACGGGGCCGATCGGTGGCCCGAAGTACGCCCTGAGGGCATGGGCCGCCAGGATGATGAACCAGATCCCCGCGACGAAGAAGAACCATGGATCCCACGTCCCGGCCACATCGGGGGCCGAGGCGAACCGGCTCGGCCACGTGTGCTCCTCGTAGTACTCCGTCAGGACCCACACGCCGCCGAGAATCGGGAGCCCGAGCGCGAACGCAACCAGGTGCAGCTTGAATCTCCGCAGCCTGTGGATTCGCTCGATCGCGAGCGCCCGGAGGTCGGACTTCCCCTTCGGTTCCCCGATCACAAGAGCCAGCTCCGGAGTCACCCGTCCGTTCTTGGTGAAGGTCTCAGTGGGCATCGCCAAATCACCTCCTCCTGAGCTCCCCAAGGCATCGCAGGACGGCTGCGTCAGAGCATCCGGGAAAGACCGGATCGCCCGTGTGGACTTTTCGCGCGAGCCTCTACGCCGGCAGCGTCAGGCTCTCGAGGTCGCGCGGGTAGTACGTGAGGAGCTCGATCCCTTCGGTGGTCACTGCGACGGTGTCCGAGTGGCGGAAGCCGCCGAGACCGGCGGCGTAGAGGCCGGGCTCGACGGTGAAGACCATCCCGGGCTTGATCTCCGTCTCGTCTCCGATGTCGAGGAACGGCCCCTCGTGGTAGCGGAGGCCGATGCAGTGGCCCACGTGGTGCTTCCAGGAGTCCCACAGTCGGTGCTCCTCGTAGTACGCCCGCACCGCGCGGTCGACATCCGCGCACCGAACTCCCGGCTTGATGGCTTCAAGAGCCATGTCTTGGAGAGCCACCATATGGTCGAACATCTCGCGCTGCTCGGGTGAGGGCTCCCCGATCACCATCGTTCGCTCGAGCTCCGACAGGTAGCCCCACACGGGTGCGCTCGCGCCGGTGACGAGCACGTCGCCCCGCTGGAAGGTGATGTTCGCCGTCAACGCGTGCGGGATGGCGGCGTTCCGGCCGATCTGTCCGCGGTAGCCGGCGCTCGCGCCCTCGAAGAAGGGATTCTGGGCTCGATAGATCGGCCCGATCGCGTCGAGCATCGCAAGGGTCGCCTCGTTCGTCGCGCGTTGCGACACCTCGACCTCGGTCAAGCCGGGGCGCGTGTACCGCTGCAACAGCGTGTGGGCCAGGTTGCCCCACTTCGCGCTTTCTCGGATCAGCGCGATCTCGGCCGGGCTCTTGACCGCGAGCTTGTCCTCGACCAGAGCGGTGATCTTCTCCGGCGCCGTCCCGGTCAGCTCCGTGAGCGACGGCCCGCGATAGCCGAGGATCCAGGGATAGCCGTCGTGGTCGGACCCGAGCCGCGTGCCGTCGAGCTTCATCGTGCCCAGCAGCTTCCGAAGCGACTCCATCGGGTGGGTCTCGGACGGGTACTCGGGGTAGTCGGCAACCTCGCGGACGAGTGCATTCGCCTGGGCGTGCTCGCGCTCCAGTCGCGGCACCAGCATCCCTCCCTCGCCGTCCGACGTGAGCACGAACGCCATCGGCCGTTCCGTCGGTACGAAAGCGAAGCCGACGTAGTAGAGGACGTACGCCGGATCGAAGAGCACGGCGCCGGCAAGCCCTCGCTCCGCAAGGGCAGCGCCCAGCGCGGCAGTCCGCTGCTCGTACTCGGCTTGCTCGATCGCGAGGCTCACGCCGCGCGGAGCCTCTCACGCCACTCGGGGTCGAGCTCGCGCAGACGGCGAACACGCTGCCCTACCGGGGGGTGGGTGACGAACAACGCTGCGAGCCCCTCCTCAAGGAAGGGGTTGATCGTGTACAGGGGCTCCGTCGCGGGGCTGCCGGCGAACGATACGAGCTCGGACGCCTGGTCGAGGCGAAGGAGCGCGTCCGCCATCGGGTGCGGGGTGTCGCACATCACGGCGGCCGCGCGATCGGCGAGAAACTCGCGCTTCGGCGAGAGCATCAGGTGGACGAAGGCCGCCGCGATCGGGCCGATGACGAAGAGCAGGGCGCGCGAGAACCAGCCACCTGCGCGGGTGAGTTCGAGCAGCGTCGCGGCCAGGACCACGACCGATGTCTGGACGATGACGTCGCGGTGACGGACGTGCGCGAGCTCGTGGGCGAGCACGGCCTCGAGCTCGGCCGGCGTGGCGACCGAGAGGAGGCCGGAGCTGACGGCGAGGGTCGAGCCACCCGGGCCGCGCCCCGCTGTGAGCGCCCGCGGCAGGCCGTCGTCGATCAGGTAGAGCCGCGGCTTCGCGACACCTGCCACCGCGGCGAGACGCTCGACGGTGGAATGAAGTCCGGGGGCCTGGCCGACCGGAAGCTCCCTTGCGCCGACGAGGCCGACGGCGGCCCGATCGGCGTACCAGTAGAGCGCGCCGGCGAGAAGCACGCCGCAGAAGACGAAGATCGAGAGGAGCTGATACCCGCCGAGCACCCAGCCCACGGCGCCGAGCACCGCGCACGTGCCGAGCAGCAGGGCCCACGCCTTCGCAACGTTCCGAACGACGAGGAGCCGGCCGCCCATGCCAGAGGGATTAGTTGTTGCCGTCTTCCTGCTCGAGCCCGCGCGGAGGCCAATCGTCGTCCGGTGCGTCGCAGCGGCTCGAGCAGTGCAGCGAAGCGATGTTCTGGAGCGGAACGAGGATGTGCCCGTTCAGCTCGATGTGGGCGACGTCCTCCACGTAGCAGTAGGCGGTCAGCACGCCTTCCTGGTATTCGCCCCCGAAGAGCGCCACGTCGACCTGCTCGCCCTTGTACTTGTTGGTGTAGTCCTCCACGAGGGGTCAGTCTACCGGCCCGAGTTTCCCGTCCCGGACCGCGTAACGGGCCACGGCGCAGTTGGGCACGGCCGGTATCGACCTGTGGTGACGGACGTAGTCGAGGCCCGCGACGAGCGCGTGGATCACCCGGATGGAACCACCGTGGGAGACGACCAGGACCTCCTGGGCCGGATGCCGCTCGAGGACGTCCGCGACGAAGCCGTTCACGCGGGCGGCGAACTCGTCGAACGGCTCGGCGTCGTCCGCTCCCGGGCCGTCTCCGGCGCGCCAGCGGCGGTGGGCGTCGGGGAATCGCTCTGCGATCTCCGGGGAGGTGAGGCCCTCCCAACTGCCGAAGCGCCGCTCGCGGAGCCTCGGGTCGAGCTGGATCTCGAGCCCGAGCCGCTCGGCGACGATCTCCGCCGTCTCGCGTGCCCGAGCGAGATCGCTGGAGTAGAGGACGCCGATCGAGCCGTCGAGCTGTGCAGCGAGCGCGCCTGCCTGTTCCCGGCCGAGCTCGTTGAGGTGCGTGTCCGATCCGCCCTGCCAGCGCCCCTCACGGTTCCAGTCGGTCTCGCCGTGGCGCACGAGAAGGAGCGTCGTCATTGCAACTAGGCTAGCGAGCCGATGGATCTCGGCCTTCGCAACAGCGTCTGCCTCGTCACCGGGTCGACCTCCGGGATCGGGCTCGAGGTTGCCCGGCTTCTCGCCGCCGAAGGAGCACGAGTCGTCGTCAGCGGCCGCGATCCCGGGCGGGTGGAGGCGGCTCGTCTCGAGGCGAAGGCCGCCCTCGGGGTTGCCTGCGACCTCTCCGAGCAGTTCGCGGCGGCCACCCTCGTCGAGCGAGCTGCGCACGAGCTCGGGCCTGTCGCCTGTCTCGTCAACAACGTCGGCGAGGCCTACCAGGCCTCCTTCGAGGAACTGACGGACGAACAGTGGGACACGATGTGGCAGCTCAACGTCATGAGTTACGTGCGTTGCATCCGCGCCGTGCTCCCGGCCATGAAAGCCGCGGGAGCGGGCGTGATCGTCAACGTCTCGTCGACGGCGGGCAAGCGGCCGTCCACGGGAATGCCGAACTACTCCGTGACCAAGGCGGCAGTTCTGTCGCTCTCGCGCCTCGTGGCGGACCTCTACTCGAAGGACGGGATCCGCTGCAATGCCGTCACGCCGGGACCGACGGCGACCAAGGCCTGGCTCGGGACCGGCGGGTTGGCCGACCAACAGGCGGCACGCTCGTCGAAGACTCGCGACGAGGTGCTCGACGCGGTCGGCTCGGGTCGCCCGCTCGGACGCCTTGCCGAGCCCGGTGAGATCGCGTCGGTGATCGTGTTCCTCTGTTCGGACCGCGCGTCGTACGTCACCGGAGCCGCGTGGAGCGCGGACGGCGGAACCGTCCCGATCATCATCTAGCCTGAGCTCATGCCGTCCGAAGTTGCGGGAAAGGTCGCGGAAGCCTTTCAGGCGCGGGTGCGGGAGCACGAGGAGCGCTGGCTGTCTCCGCTTGCGATTCGGTCGTACGAAACCGGCGGCCGTCTCCGCGAGGAGGACAACTGCAGGCTGCGCACGCCTTTTCAGCGCGACCGGGACCGGATCCTCCACTCGAAGCCGTTCCGCCGCCTCAAGGGGAAGACACAGGTCTTCATCGATCCCGCCGGCGACCACTACCGGACGAGGATGACGCACACGCTCGAGACCAGCGCCATTGCGCGCGGCGTCGCGCGCGCCCTCCGGCTGAACGAGGATCTCGTCGAGGCGATCGGGCTCGGGCACGACACCGGCCATCCGCCCTTCGGGCACGCGGGCGAGGAGGCGCTCGACGACGCGCTGAACGAGCGTTTCGGCCGCCGCTTCCGGCACAACGAGCAGTCGCTGCGAATTGCAGAGTCCCTGAACCTCACCGAGGAGGTCCGCGACGGCATCCTCACCCACACGGGCCCGCTCGAGCCCTCGACGCTCGAGGGCAAGATCGTCCGCATCGTCGACCGCGTCGCCTATATCAACCACGACATCGACGACGCCGTGCGCTTCGGAATCCTCGACCCCGCCGACCTGCCTCAGGCCGAGGTCGCACTGCTCGGCGAGCGAGGGTCGCAGAGGATCGACACGCTCGTCCACGATCTGGTCGAGACCTCCGAGCGCGCCGGCGACATCGTCCAGAGCGAGGAGGTCGGCGGCGCCATGCTCGCCCTGCGCGCGTTCATGTTCGACCACGTCTATCTCGGCCCTCACGCGCGGCTCGAGCACGAGCGCGCGCGCGTCACCATCCGCCGGATCTTCGACCATCTCGCCGGACGCGGCGACGAGCCGGAGCAGATCGCCGACTTCATCGCAGGGATGACGGATCGCTTCGCGTTGACCTACGTCGCGGAGCTCGAGTAGTGGCCCGCATCAAGGACGCGTCCGTCGAGGAGGTCAAGGCCGCTGCGGACATGGTCGCCGTCGTCTCGGGGCGGACCCAGCTGCGCAAGGCAGGCGCGCGATACCTCGGTCGCTGCCCGTTCCACGAGGAGCGGACGCCGAGCTTCTCCGTGAACTCCACGGACAAGCTCTACTACTGCTTCGGCTGCGGCGCGAAGGGCGACCTGATCACGTTCGTGCGCGAGACAGAGCAGCTCGACTTCGCCGGCGCGATCGAGTGGCTCGCGGACCGGTTCAACGTCCCGATCGAATACGAGGAGACCTCACCGGCGCAGGACGCGCGGCGCCGCCGCCGCGAGCGGCTGCTCGAGCTGCTCGAAGCCGCCGCCTCGTTCTACGAGCGCTACCTGTGGGACTCGCAGGCGGGCTCGCTCGCGCGGGACTACCTCGCGGGGCGTGGCCTCGGTGAGGAGGTCTGCCGCGAATACCGGCTCGGCCTCGCCCTCGGCGGGACGACGCTCGCCCGCAAGGCGATCGAGCGCGGATTCACGCGTGAGGAGCTGCTCGCCGCCGGCCTGCTCAACCGGCGCGGAAACGACTACTTCTCCGGCCGGCTGCTGTTCCCGCTCGGGGACGCTCGCGGTCGCGTGCTCGGTTTCCAGGCGCGGAAGCTCCGCGAGGACGACCCCCTGCGCGCGAAGTACGTCAACTCGCCCGAGGGTGAGCTCTTCCGCAAGGGCGACCTCCTCTACGGCTTCGACAAGGCTCGCGCCGCGATCGCGAAGCAGGAGCGCGCGATCGTGGTCGAGGGGAACACCGACGTGCTCGCGTTGCACCAGGCGGCCCTCGAGCCCGTCGTCGCCTCGATGGGGACCGCCCTGACCGAGCGCCAGCTCAAGGAGCTCGGCCGGCTGACGAAGCGGGTCTGGCTCTGCTTCGACGGCGACGCTGCCGGCGAGGCCGCGACGCTGCGTGGAATGGAGCTCGCAGCTGCGCAGGGTCTCGACGTGCGTGTGGTCGCGCTGCCGTCCGGGTTCGATCCCGCCGACCTGGCCGACGGCTTCGACCAGCGGCTCGCACGCGCCGAGAGCTACCTCGGCTACAGGGTGCGGCTGGAGATCGAGCGGGCGGCGGACCGTCAGGAGGCATTCGTCCGGGTCCGCGACGTCCTGTCGCGCTTCGACGAATCGCCGGAGCGCCAGGACGCGATTCGCTTCGCCGCCGACAAGCTCGACCTGCCGAAGGAGACGCAGGCGGGCCTGGCTCCGCGCCTCGGAGCGCCGGCGACCGGCTCTGTCTCCCCACGCCTGCTCGATGCGGGCGAGCGGCTGGAGCGCGACGCGCTGGCCGGAGTGGCCGCGCACCGCGCGCTCGTGCGGATCCTCGTCGAGCTCGGGCCCGAGCACTTCGACTCGGAGACGTATCGAAGGGTGCGCGAGCAGCTCGTGTCCGAGGGCGAGCCGCAAGGCGAACTCGTCGGCCTGCTCGCCGAGCTGGATGCGCGCGCGGCGTCCGAGGGGATCGACGAGCGCACGGCCGAGGAGCTGCTCCTTCGCCTGCGCGAGCGGCGCCTTCGCCGGGAGCTGAGCGACGCCGATCCGAGCCGCACCCTCGAGCTCCAGGCCGCCCTGGAGAAGATCGCCCGCGCGATGGAGGAAATCTCGACAGCGCAGACCCTGTCGCGCTGATTTGGCGCTCGGGAGCAGCGGCTACACTAGCCCCGCTGCCGTCCCCAGTAGCTCAATTGGCAGAGCATCCGGCTGTTAACCGGA
>DATDDZ010000406.1:0-3361 GCA_036523555.1 Gaiellaceae bacterium | reverse complement strand
GGGCCGGGCGTCCAGCACATCGCCCTGCAGTCCGAGGACATCGTCAGGACGGTCGAGGCGCTGCAGGAACGCGGCATCGTGTTCCTCTCGACGCCCGAGGCGTACTACCGGGATGCCGCAGAGCGCGTCGGCGAGATCAGCGAGGACTGGGACGACCTGCAGCGCCTGCGCATCCTCGTCGACCGTGACGAGGACGGTTATCTCCTCCAGATCTTCACGAAGACCGCGCAGGACCGGCCCACGCTCTTCTTCGAGGTAATCGAGCGTCACGGGGCGCGTGGTTTCGGCGAGGGAAACTTCAAGGCCCTCTTCGAGGCGATCGAGCGCGAGCAGGCGCTCCGCGGCAACCTCTAGCCCTCCCGCCGCGTGAGTCCCCAGCGGCGAACAGCACTCGTCTCGGTCGTCGCTGCGGTCGTCCTGATCGCCGTGAAGCTCGCCGCCGGCCTGGCCGCAAACAGCCTGGGCCTCGTCTCGGAGGCCGCCCATTCCGGCACTGATCTGATCGCGGCGCTCCTGACCTTCTTCGCCGTCGGAGTCGCCGCCCGCCCGGCCGACGTTGGGCACCAGTACGGCCACGGGAAGGCGGAGCATCTCTCCGCCCTCGGCGAAGCGGCCATTCTGTCGGCGGCCAGCCTCTTCATCGCCTGGCGCGCGATCACCCACCTCGCCGGGACCAGTCCGATCAGGGTTGAGGCGACCTGGTACGCGTTCGCGGTCATCGGCCTCGTCATCGCCGTCGACCTGAGCCGGACGGTGGTTTCGTGGCGGGCGTCCCGGCGCTATCGGAGCGCGGCCCTGGCCGCGAACGCGCTTCACTTCGGCAGCGACCTCGCCGGTTCGGGCGCCGTGCTCGTCGGGCTCGTCCTCGTCCACGCCGGGTACCGGCGCGCCGACTCCGCGGCCGCGTTGTTCGTCGCCGTGCTCGTCATGGTCGCCGCCGCGCGTCTGATGAAGCGGAACGTCGACGTGCTCATGGACCGGGCCCCGGCTGACGCAGACGCCGCAGCGCGGGCGGCGATCGCAGGAATCGAGCCCGCAGTCGACCTTCGGAGGCTGCGGATGCGCCAGGCCGCCGGCCGGCAGTTCGCCGACGTGGTCATCGGCGTGCCGACAGGCGCCGCGGTCGGGCAAGGGCATGCAGCCGCCGATCGCGTCGAAGCCGCGCTCGAGTCCGTGCTCCCGGGGAGCGACGTCGTCGTCCACGTGGAGCCGCAGGAAGACGAGGCGGCGATCCGGGAGCGGGCCCACAACGCCGCGCTCGCTGTTCCTAGCGTTCGCGAGGTGCACAACGTCACCGTGCTGCGCATCGGCGGGCACACCGAGGTATCGCTCCACCTCAAGCTGCCTGGCGAGCTGAGCTTGGAGGAGGCGCACGCTCTCGCGACCCAGGTCGAGCGCGCAATCGCGGGGGCCGTGCCCGAGGTCGACGCCGTGCAGACCCATCTCGAGCCGCTGGCCGAGACTGCCGAGGGACGGTCGATGCCCGACGACAGCGCCGAGCGCGACGTCGTCCTGGCGATCGTCCGCGACTTGACGGGTCACGAGCCGCGCGAGTTGCGGTTCCTGCGCACCGACGAGGGGCTGCTCGCGTATCTCACACTCGGGCTCGACGCCACCAGCCCTCTCGCTGTCGCGCACGCGCGTGCGAGCGAGATCGAGGAACGCATTCGCCATGCGAGGCCCGACATCGCCGACGTGATCGTCCACACCGAGCCCTAGATGGCCCTCCATTGAAGCTCTGCATGTTCACCCCGCGGGACCTGCAGCTCGAGCGCGGCTGGCCGGGGATCATCGAAGGCGACACCGTCGTGCAGCTCGCGGCGCAGACACTGCAGGCGTATTTCACAGGCGGAGGCAGCGCGCGCCGTCACGCCGAGTACGCGCTCGCCGGGGTCGACTTCCGGCCACCGGTGCTCCATCCGCCGAGCGTGCGCGACTTCTACGCGTTCGAGCAGCACGTGAAAACCGCCCGCGCGAACCGCGGCCTCGAGGTTCCCCCCGAATGGTACGAGTTGCCGGTCTTCTACTTCTCGAATCCCGCGGCCATCTACGGCCCGGAGGACGAGATCCCGAAGCCGCCAGACACGAACGAGCTCGACTACGAGCTCGAGGTGGCGGCCGTCATCGGCGCCGAGGGCGAGATCGGCGGATTCACGATCATGAACGACTGGTCGGCGCGGGACTTGCAGCGGGCCGAGATGAGGGTCGGCCTCGGTCCTTCGAAGGGCAAGGACTTCGCCACGAGCTTCGGGCCGATCCTCGTCACTCCCGACGAGCTCGACGGGACCGAGGCGACGATGGTCGCGCGCGTGAACGGGGAGGAGAGGTCGCGGGGAAACCTCGCCGACATGCACCACTCGTGGGACGCGATCGTCGCGCACGCAGCCCGGAACACGCACCTCAGGCCCGGGGACATTCTCGGTTCGGGGACGGTGGGCACCGGCTGCATCCTCGAGCACGGAGACGGGCGGTGGCTGCAGCGCGGCGACGTGGTCGAGCTCGAGGTCGAAGGGATCGGCGTGTTACGGAACCGCGTCGCTTGAAGGCTGAGATCGTCGTCGTCGGTGCGGGAATCATGGGAGCCGCGACCGCGCGCGCCCTCGCGCTGAGGGGTCGCGACGTCCTGCTCGTCGAGCAGTTCGAGGTCGGGAACGAGCACGGCTCGAGCCACGGGCGCTCGCGCATCGTCCGTCTCGCGTACCCCGAGGTCGAATTCGTCGAGCTCGCCCGCGAGGGTTTCGCCGGCTGGCGCGAGCTCGAGCGCGAGTCCGGTCGGGCGCTGCTCGAGCTGAGCGGCTTGCTCGAGCTCGTAGAGGATGCGGCGGCGGGCTCGCAGGCCGCGCTCGCAGCCGCTGGTGCCGAGTTCGAGCTGGTCGATCCGGCGGCGGCGAAGGCGCGCTGGTCGATCCACGTCCCCGGCGGGTGGACTGTCCTCTTCCAGCCCGAGGCGGGCACCATCCGTGCGGACCTCGCGCACCGCGCGCTCGTCGACAGCGCGGTCGCGCACGGCGCGCGCCTCGAGGAAAACCGGCGGGTCGACTCGCTCGACGAAGTCGATGCCGAGGCGGTCGTGGTCACGGCCGGCCCGTGGGTGACCCGGTTCGCGCCGGACCTGCCCGTTCGCGTCACCCGCGAGACGGTCGTCTACTTCCGCCGCTCCGGCGAGCCGCTGCCGTCCATCGTCCAGCTCGATGCGAAGACACGCGGACACGCGCTCTACTCCCTCCACGATCCCGAGCACGGGCTGAAGGCCGGCGCTCACCACGCAGGCGCCGTCGCCGAGCCGGACACTCCGGGGGACGCGGACCCGGTCATTGTCAGCCGGGTCGCCGAGTGGGTCGCCCGCACCTACCCGGACGTC
>DATDDZ010000405.1:0-6948 GCA_036523555.1 Gaiellaceae bacterium | reverse complement strand
TCGACGCCCCCTCTGGGTTCCAGCTGCCGCAACGCGGCGAGCTCTTCACCGGTCGGCTCTGCGGTGACGGAGACGCCATCGGCGACATGCAGGTTCCAGCCCGTGGCGGCGCGTGCCTGGTCGGGATCGACTCCCGCATGCACACTGGTGAGCGACAGCTCGCCGTCACCGCCGGGCTCGAGGATGCCGAGATCGGTGACGACGACGCGCACCCGGTCGCCGACGCTCGTCTTGAAGTCGAGCGTCTCCACGAACGTGCGGGGCGATTGCCGCAGCATCACGAAGACGTCGCGCACGGACCGCGCGATCTCGGGCGCGCCGCCTCCTCCCGGCAGCCGCACCTTCGGGTGGTCGTAGGGGCCGATGACGGTGCTGTTCAGGTTCCCGTGCCGGTCGATCTGGGCGGCGCCCAGGAAGCCGATGTCGATGCGCTCCCCCTGGAGCCAATACGCGAACATCTCCGTGACAGAGACGACGGCGTCCGCCGTCTCGGCCAGCTCCCCGTCCCCGATCGAGAGCGGCAGCGATGCCGGCTTCGCGCCGATCGTGCCGCTCTCGTAGATGAGAACGCACTTGGGCGCATGGGTCGCACGCGCAAGGTTCGCGGCGAGGCTCGGCAGCCCGATGCCGACGAAGCAGACGTCACCGTCGCGCAGACGGCGCGCCGCCGCCACGGCCATCATCTCGTCGGCCGTGTAAGTCGCCGTCGCGGTCACGCGGCGACGCCGCCCTCGGCGAGGACGCGGTGGTACTCCTCCACGTCCTTCGTCCCGCGCACGTGGCGGTCGATCCAGGCCGTGAACACCTCACGGTCGCGGCTGACGTCGGCCCAGCGGACGTAGAAGTCGTTGTCCCGCTCGTAGTAGCCGTGGGCGTACGACGGATGAGCGCCGCGCGGCGCCGCCGCAACCGCGTCGATCGTCCACGACGGGAGGACGATCGCCCCCGCCCGCGGCTCGAGCTCGTCCACGACCTCCTCGACCGTCACGATGCTGCGCGCCGACGCGAGGACGACCTCCTTCTGGACTCCCGTGATGCCCCAGAGCTGGACGTTGCCCCTCCGGTCGGCCCGCTGCGCGTGGACGATGCCGACGTCGGGCCGGTGCGCCGGGACGGCCGCCAGCTCCTCGCCGGTGAACGGGCAGGTGATCGGCCGGACCGTGGTGTGTGCGGTCAGATCGTTGTCCGCGTAGCCGCGGAGCGTCCCGAACGGCAGGTTTGCGGCTCCGGCCCAGTAGGCCGCCGCCATGCCCGCGTGCGAGTGCTCTTCGAGCTCGAGCGCGGCGGGCCACCCGTTCTCGACCGCGTCGCGGAGCCGGTAGAGCGAGCCGACCCCGGGGTTCCCGCCCCACGAGAACACGAGCTTCTTCGCGGCGCGCGCACCGATCAGCTGGTCGTACACGACGTCCGGAGTCATGCGGATCAGGGTCAGCTCGCGCCGGCCCTGCCGGATCAGCTCGTGCCCGGCTGCGTGCGGGATGAGGTGCGTGAATCCCTCCAGCGCGACGACGTCGCCGTCGGAGACAAGCTCCGCCACCGCGCTTTCAAGGGAGACGATCTCAGCCACGCACGCCGTCGCTCAGAACGGGAACGGGTGTGGCTTGCTGACGGTGATCCAGCGGAGCTCGGTGAACTCCTCGATTGCTGCCGCCCCCCCGAAGCGTCCCCAGCCGCTGTCCTTGACGCCTCCGAACGGCATCTGCGGTTCGTCGCCGACGGGCTGGTCGTTGATGTGCACGATCCCCGCCGCGAGCTGCTGCGCCAGCGCGAGGCCCCTGTCTGCGTCGCTCGTGATGATCCCGGAGGCCAGGCCGTACGAGGTCGCGTTCGCCCGCTCGACCGCCTCCTCGGCGCTGTCGACGACCTCGATCGCCGCGACGGGGCCGAACGTCTCGTTTCGGGCGAAGTCAGTGTCCTCGGGCACGTCGGCGAGGAGCGTCGCCCTGTACACGGGACCGACTGCCTCTCCGCCGGCAAGGACCTTCGCGCCCTTGGCGACCGCGTCGTCGACGCGTTCCTTGACCAGCTGGAGCGCGCTCTCGGTGATGAGCGGGCCGATGATCGTGTCGGGCTCCTTCGGGTCGCCGGGCTTGAGCCCGTTCGTCTTCTCCGCGAGCAGCCTCGTGAACTCGTCGGCGATCGGCCGCTCGACGACGATGCGACGCGCGGACATGCAGATCTGCCCCTGGTGGAGATAGGCGCCGAACGCGCTCGCGTTGACCGCGTACTCGAGGTCGGCGTCGGCGAGGACGATCAGCGGGTTGTAGCCGCCGAGCTCGAGGACGACGCGCTTGAGGTTCCGCCCTGCGGCCTCGGCGAGCTTGCGTCCCGTCGCGGTCGAGCCGGTGAAGTTGATCCGGCGGACGTGCGGATTCTCGACGAGCTCGTCGCCGATCTCGCCGGCCTCGCCCGGAGCATGCGTGACCACGTTCAGCACGCCGGGAGGAAGCCCGGCTTCCGCGAAGATCTCGCCCCAGATCAGGCCTCCGACGTACGGAGAGAGCTCCGACGGCTTCAGCACGACGGTGTTCCCGAGCGCGAGCGGCGACGAGATCGACCTGGCCGACAGGATCAGCGCGGCGTTCCACGGGGCGATCGCGCCCACGACGCCGACGGGCTTGCGCAGACCCATCGAGAACGCGCCGATGTCGGAGGGGATCACCTGGCCGATCGGCGCATACGCGAGCGCCGCGGTCTGGCGAAGGAGCCCGGACACGAAGTGCAGCTGGAACATGCCGAACCCGAACGTGCAGCCGGTCTCGCGCGCGAGCCAGGAGATCACGTCGTCGCCTCGCGCCTCGAGCAGGTCGGCCGCCTTCAGGAAGATGCCCTGCCGATCCGCAGGCGGCGTCTGCTCCCAGCCGGGAAACGCGCCCGCCGCGGCGTCGATCGCCCGCTTCGCGTCGTCCCGGCTCGATGCGGGGACGTGCGCGACGACGTCGCCCGTGAACGGATCCAGGTCCTCGAAGGTCTCGCCGCTGGCAGCCGCGACCCATTCGCCGCCGACGAACTGACCAAGGGTTTGCGCCGCCGCCTCGACGCCCGTCGTCTCAGTGCTCATCAGGGTCTCCTTCCTTCAACAGGTTCTGGGTTTGCGATCGACTCTAGGCCACGCAACCGGTAGCCGACGGGCAGCAACTGGAGCCCGAAACGCTCTTCGACAGTGCCCCACAGCCCGCGCGGCAACAGCAGCGCGAAGAAGATCGCCGCGCCGCCAAGGCCGACGAGGTACCACACCCCGTTGTCCCCGAACTGGTCTTGCACGACGAAGAAGAGGACGGCTCCGAGGATCGGCCCCTCGAACGTCCCCAGGCCGCCGACGAGGGCCATGAAGATCATGTACGCCGTCCACTCGACGCCGAAGTACGACCTCGGTGTGAACGTGATCGAGGTGGCGAGCCAGATCGTCCCCGCCGTCGCGCAGCCGAGCGCGGCGAGCACGAAGACGACGCGCTTGCCTCCCAGGACGCTTACTCCGACCGACGCAGCCGCCTCCTCGTCGTCACGGATCGCCTGCAGCGAAGCACCCGTCCGGCTTCGGAGCAGCGCGAAGATGAGCCCGAGGAAGACGACGGCGGAGCCGAGCGCGAACCAGTAGGCGTAGGCGCGCTGATCGTGCGCGCTGTATTTGTTCAGGGCGATCAGCGACACGCCTGTCAGTCCGTGAACCGAGGTGTCGAGGATCACGAGGCCGAAGCAGACCTCGGCCACCACCCACATTCCGATCGCGAACTCGCCCCCGCGCAGGCGCAGCATGAAGATCGAAAGCGGGATCGCGGTAGCGCCTGCGAGCAGGGCACCCAGCACGAGCGCGGCGTAGACGTTCACACCGTGCTGCGTGAGCCGGATCGCGGCGTACGCGCCGAGACCGAAGAATGCCTGCTGCCCGACGGACACGAGCCCCGCATAGCCCGCGAGCGCGTTCCACATCGCCGCGAGAATGAGGTAGACGAAGAGCGTGGTCAGCTTGTCGGTGACGTTGGCCGAGAGCGCGACCGGCACGAATGCGAGCGCGGCCAGGAGCGCGATCACGCACGCGGCGGAGACGCGCGAGAGGCGAGTCGAGCGCTCGACCGAAACGTTCATGCGCGCCCCAGGATGGTACGGAGCCCCCAGTTGCCGCCGAGCGAGGCGAGGAGCAGCCGAAGCGCGAGAACCGCGAGGAAGACGAGGTGGCCCGCGAGCAGGAACCATTGCGGGTTCAGCTGCGCACCGATGTTCTGCGCGACGCCGAGCACGATCCCGCCGGTGAGCGTGCCCCACAGCGAGCCGATTCCCCCGATCACGACGGCCTCGAAGGCGAAGATCAGCTGCTGCGAGCCCGAGTACGGATTGAACGACGACCGCATCGCAAGGAACGCGCCCGCAAGCGCCGCCGTCGCCACTGCGATGGCGGCGGCGAGTGCGTACACCCTCCTCGAGTCGACTCCGACGAGCTCCGCGGTGTCGGGGTCCTCCGCCGTCGCGCGCAGCGCGCGGCCGAGCGGCGTCCAGGCGAGGAAGAGCTGCAGCCCTCCGAGCAGGCAGACCGCGACCACGAGGATGAGGACGTAGATCTTCCCGACGATGACCTGGCTCGTGATCGTCCAGCTGTCGTAGCCGAGCTTGCCGATGTACGGGAAGAGCGAGCGCTCGTCGGGCCCGAACTTCTCGAACAGGAGGTTCTCGATCACGATCAGCAGGCCGAAGGTCGCGAGCAGCGGCGTGAGCGGCCCTGCCCGCAGCGACCGCTCGAGCAGGCCGCGCTGCAGCACCCACCCGGCGACGCCCATAACGGGCAGCACGATCACGAGCGCGAGCCACGGCGAGAGACCGTGCTTGGAGAAGAGGAATACGAGGAAGGCGCCGAGCACGGCCAGGTCGCCGTGCGCGAGATTGATGATGCGCATGACGCCGAACATCAGCGACAGCCCCGAGGCGAGCACGGCGTAGTAGCCGCCGAGGAGGATGCCCTGCACGATCTGGTTGACCCAGATCACGCCGGCACCGCCGTCTCCCCTTCGGGCCGCCCGAGGCCGAAGTACGCCTCGACGACCTGCTCGCGGGTCATCTCCGCGGCCGGCCCTTCGAGCACGATCTCGCCCTCGAGCATGCAGGCGACTCGAGTCGCAACCTCGAGCGCCCGGTTCAGGTCCTGCTCGACGAGCACGAGCGTCGCCCCGGTCTCGATCAGCCCGCGCAGCGCGCGATAGACGCCGTCGACCGCCACGGGCGCGAGTCCGAGCGAGACCTCGTCCAGCAGGAGGAGACGCGGGTTCGTCATCAGAGCCCGGCCGATCGCCGTCGCCTGCTGCTCGCCTCCCGACAGGTTGCCGGCACGCGACTTGCGCCTCGCCGCGAGCAGCGGGAACGCGTCCAGCACGGCCTCGACGTCCCACGGCCCGGGCCGGGCGCGCCTGCGCGCGACGAGCAGGTTCTCCTCCAGCGTCATCCCGGTGAAGAGCCGGCGTCCTTCGGGGACGAGTGCGATGCCCTCGCGAACGCGATGATGCGCCGAGAGGGCGGTGATGTCGTGGCCGTCGAAGACGATGCGGCCGCCCGCCGGCTTGTGGGCGCCGGCGATCGCGCGGAGGAGCGTCGACTTCCCCGCTCCGTTCGCGCCGACGATCGCGAGCGTCTCGCCCGCGGCGACCTCGAACGAGACTCCTCTCACCGCGCGCAGGAACCCGTGCCGGGCGTCGAGCTCCTCCACGGAGAGGAGCGTCACGCCGCCGCGCTCCCGAGATACGCGTCGACGACAGCGGCGTCGGCCATGACGGCGGCCGGTGCGCCGTCCGCGATCACGCGACCGGAATCCATGCACACGAGGCGACCGACCACCTGCACCAGCACGTGCACGACGTGCTCGATCCAGACGATCGCGAGCCCGCCCGCGTGCAGCTCGCGGATTGTCTCCACGAGCAGCTGCGCCTCCGCGTCGGTCAGGCCCGCGCCGATCTCGTCGAGGAGCAGGGCGACCGGCTGCGTCGCGATTGCCCGGGCAAGCTCGAGGCGCTTGCGGTCCAGCAGGCCGAGCGTCTCCGCCCGCCTGTTGGCGACGGCGAGCATGCCGCATGCATCGAGCGCCTCGATGCAGCGCGGATACGCCTCGGCCCTGCGCAGCCCACCGCCGGTCGCGGCGGCGACGAACACGTTCTCGAACACCGTCATCCCGCCGAAGGGCCGGGGCGACTGGTGGGCGCGAGCGACTCCGAGGCGGGAGAGCTGCGTGGCGCCGCGGCCGGTCACGTCGCGTCCCTGGAAGGAGACCGTGCCGGCGTTCGGCGCGAGGAAGCCCGAGAGGACGTTGAGGAGGGTGGTCTTGCCGGCCCCGTTCGGGCCGACGATGCCGACCGCCTCTCGGGGCCCGAGGGCGAAGTCGACGTCGTCGAGCACCACTAGCGCGCCGAATCGCTTCCGGATTCCGGCGGCGGAGATGACCGCTATGCCGTCGGCCGGCTGCACAGCAGTTCCGCGGTTCAGCCGTTGTACGGCTGCAGCTTCGCGCCGATCGGCACCTTCTTGTCGTTGACGTGCTCGACGATCACGCACTGGAGCTTGTACTTGCTCCCCTTCGGGGCCGGGAGCCACTGGCAGGCGAGAAGCGGCGTCGTCACGACATTCGGGACCCTCCGCCCTGCCGGATCCTTCGGATTCTTCTTCCAGTCGAGGTGGCCGACCGTCGTGTTCACCTTCAGCGACCCGATCGCCTTCGCAAGCGCCGCCTTGCTCTTCGGATTGCTGCTGGCCTTGAGCGCCGCGATGCCGACGTCGAGCAGCGAGACGGTCGCGCCGAGCTGCTGGTTCCACTGGCGTCCGGTCGCCTTCTGGTACGCGTCCGAGAGCTGCTTGGAGGTGAGGCCGAGGAGGGATGAGCTGTAGGGGAAGCTCGGGTGCCAGTACACGTTGCTCGCGAGCCTGTTGCCGAGCGCGCCCGAGGCGAGCACCTGCGACGGGAACAGGCCGGTC
>DATDDZ010000404.1:0-5647 GCA_036523555.1 Gaiellaceae bacterium | reverse complement strand
CTTGACGATCTCCGCGCCGCAGAGTGGGCACTTCTTCGGCATCCTGAACCGCCTCGTGCCAGGTTGATGCTCGCCGGCGGGGCCGACGATCTGGGGGATGACGTCTCCCGCGCGCTGCACGACGACGATGTCTCCTTCGCGGATGTCCTTGCGGTTGATGTCCTCCTCGTTGTGGAGGGTCGCGCGCGACACGGTCACTCCGCCGACCTCGACAGGCTCGAGCATGGCCCAGGGGTTGAGCGCCCCGGTGCGGCCGACGCGGATCAGGATCCTGTTCAGCTTCGTCTGCGCAGTCATCGGCGCCCACTTGTACGCGCGCGCCCACCGGGGGCGCTCGTGCAGCGCGCCCAGCCGGCGCTGTTGCTCGAAGGAGTCGACCTTGATCACGATCCCGTCGATCTCGTAGTCGAGCTCGATCCGCTGCTTCTCCCAGCGGCGGCAAGCCTCGGCGACCGAGGCGACGGTCTCGTGACGCTCCGCGTACGGGTTCGTGCGGAAGCCGTGCTCGCGCAGCCACTGCAGCGAGGCCCAGTGGCCGTCTACCGGAAGTCCGTCGCGCACACCGAGGCCGTGGATCCAGATCGACAGCGGCCGCTGGGCTGTGATCGACGAGTCCTTCTGGCGGAGCGAGCCGGCGGCCGCGTTGCGGGGGTTCGGCGTCGGCTTCTTGCCCTCGGCGATCAGCCGCGAGTTGAGTGCGTTGAAGCCGCTCAGCGGCAGGTACACCTCTCCCCGGACCTCGAGCAGCGGCGGCGGACGCTCACGGCTCGTGAGCTGCATGCGCATCGAGATCGCCTTGATCGTCCGGAGGTTCACCGTCACGTCCTCGCCGCGGTAGCCGTCCCCGCGCGTCGCGCCCCGCACGAAGACCCCGTCCTCGTAGACGAGGTTGATCGAGAGCCCATCGATCTTCGGCTCGGTCACGTAGACGATGTCGCTCGTGCCGAGCCGCTTGCACACGTCGTCGTGCCATTTCTCGAGCGCCTCGTCCGTCGTGACCTTCTCGAGCGAGCCCATCGGGGACGGGTGCTCGACCTTCTGGAAGCGCTCGGACGGAGGCGCGCCCACGCGCTGCGTCGGCGAGTCCGGCGTGACGAGCTCGGGATGAGCAGCCTCGAGCGCGACGAGCTCGTCGTACAGCTTGTCGTACTCGGCGTCGGTGACTTCGGGGTCGTCGAGGACGTGGTAGCGAAAGAGGTGGTAGTCGATCACGTCACGCAGCTCGGCCGCGCGGCGCTCGACGGATGTCGTCCTAGAGGACGCCATACAGATCCGCGGGAGTGTCGACGAGCACGTCCGGCTCCTCCGGCTCGAGCCGCTCGCGGTCGTGGATGCCGCCCCACGTGACTCCGACGGCATACATTCCGGCGGCCTTGGCGGCACGAATGTCGAACGGGGAGTCGCCGACGTAGGCGCAGCTCTCGGGCTCGACGTTCAGCCGTGTGGCCGCGAGCAAGAGCGGCTCCGGGTCCGGCTTGTGACCTTTCGTCTCGTCTCCGCCGACGACCGTCTCGAAGAGATGGCGGATGGGAACCTGTGCGAAGGCGAGCTCAACCGTCTCGCGCCGCTTCGCCGTGACGATCCCGAGTCGGCGGCCCTCGTCCTTGAGCCGCACGAGCACGTCCTCCATCCCGGCAAAAGACGCGATGCCGTCGTGCAGGGGCTCGTTGTGGGCGCGGTAGACACGCACCAGCTCGTCCGCCAGATCGGGCGAAAGCGCGCGCATCTGCGCCTCGAGCCCGGGCCCGCCGACGGCGGCCATCAACAGCTCGTCGGAAGGCTCCTCTCCGAGGACCTCCTTCGCGGCGTGCCGCATGGAGGCGAGGATGATCGCGCCGGAGTCGATGACCGTTCCGTCGAGGTCGAAGAGAACGACCGGAAACCGCATCCGGTTGATGCTAGCCGCGGGTCTCAGTAGTCGACCCGCTCCAGATACAGCCCCCAGGGCGGCGCGGTCGAGCCGGCCTCGCTCCGCGAACGCCCCTCGAGCAACTGCGCGATCCGCTCAGGCGGCAGCTCGAGCATCGTCCCGACGAGCGTGCGCACCATGTGGCGCAGGAAGCTGTCAGCCGTGATCTCGAGCTCGAGGGCGTGGCCTCGGCGGTGCCACGCCGCGGAGAGGACGTTGCGGACGAAGACCTGGTGCTGCGTCTCGGTCGGGGTGAACGCCCGGAAGTCATGCTCGCCGACGAGCAGGTCGGCCGAGTCCGCCAGCCGTTCCTCGTCGAGCGGCCGCGGATACCACCACGCCCGTTTCTGTTCGAAAGGCGACGGCGCACCCCTGCGCCACACGCGGTATCGGTAGCTCCGCGAGCGCGCCGAGTGCCGCGCGTGGAACTCCGGCGGCGCCTGTTCCGCCGAGACGATCGCAAGATCGCCGGGCAGCGACGCGTTCACCGCCTCGGCAGCGCGCTCCACCGGCGGGCCTCTCTCGACGTCGACTGTGACCACGTTCGCGAGCGCGTGCACACCGGTGTCAGTGCGCCCCGCAACTGCGAGCGCCGCGAACCGGGGGAAGACGGAGCCGAGCGCCTGGCGAAGAACCCCTTCGACCGTTCTCAGCCCCGGCTGCGCGGCCCAGCCGTGGAAGTCCGTGCCGTCGTACTCGAGCGTCAGCTTCAGCCGCATGTCAGGCAGCCCTGACGGTCATTGTCAGGTCTTCCTTATGCTCTACTAACTTGCGATCTGATTGGTACACTCTATTTAAGTGACGGGGCACCAGACATTCCTCCTCCAGCGGGTCCAGCCGGCCATGGTCGGGCTGATCGACGGCTCGCTGTCGACGCTCGCGCCGATCTTCTCGGTCGCGATCGTCACCCACAAACCGCATTACGCCTTCATCGCGGGCATCGCCGCCGCGTTCGGGGCGGGCATCTCCATGGCCTTCTCGGAAGGTCTCTCGGATACCGGCGAGCTGACCGGGCGCGGCAACCCGATGGTTCGCGGGTCGATCACGGGAGTCGGGACGTTCATCGGCGGCATCCTGCACACGCTGCCCTTCCTCATTCCGCACTACCGTGTTGCGCTGTTCACGGCGATCGCTGTCGTGGCCTTCGAGCTGCTCGTTCTCGCGTGGCTCCGCTGGCGTTTCTTCGAAGTGGGCTTCATCCGCGCGCTCGCCTCGGTCACCCTCGGCGGAGTGATCATCGCCTCCGTCAGCGCTGCGCTCGGGTCGGCCGGCTGACGTCGAGCGTCAGACCGTCGACACCGGTCACTTCGAGCTCCTCTCCCTGCACGAGCGGCTCGACCGACCGCGCCTGCCAGATCTCTCCCGCGACGCAGACCTGGGTGGGTGAGCTCGCGACGGCGCGCTGCCCGACCAGCGCCTCGGCACCGGTCGCGGCGCGGCGCCGGTGGGACCACTTGAGGAGCGCGAGCGACTCACCGAGATCGAGCAACCCGCCAGAAATCACCGCGACGATCCCCCACGGGGAGGGCAGGACGAAGATCGCTAGCAGGATCGCTCCGAGCAGGAGCATCCGAGGGCTCTACGGAGCGGCGGCCGGATCGAAGTCGACGAGCTCGAGATAGACCATCTCGGCTGCGTCTCCGAGCCGCGGGCCCAGCTTGACGATGCGCGTGTAGCCGCCGGGACGGTCCGCGAAGCGGGGCGCAACGTCCGCGAAGAGCTGGTGCACGACGTCCTGAGAGCGCAGCTCGGCGAGCGCGAGCCTCCGGGCGTGGAGGTCACCGCGCTTGCCGAGCGTGATCATCTGCTCCGCGAACGGCTTGACGGCCTTGGCCTTCGCCTCGGTCGTCTTGATGCGGCCGTGCTCGATGAGCGCGCCCGCGAGGTTCGAGTACAACGCCTTGCGATGCGCCGAGTCGCGCCCGAGCTTCTTGCCGACCCGGTGATGACGCATGGCCTAGCCGACACTCCCTTCGTCGCCGCGAAGCGTGAGGCCGTGGGCGGCCAGGGTCTCCTTGACCTCCTCGACCGACTTCTTGCCGAAGTTCGGGATCGCCGCCAGCTCGTTCTCGGTCTTGACGACCAGATCGCCGATCGTCTCGATCCCGACCCGCTTGAGGCAGTTGTACGAGCGGACGCCCAGCTCGAGCTCCTCGATCGGGAAGTTCTCCATCCCGTGGGCGAGGGGCATCTCAGGCTGGCCACCGTCGGCGGCAGCCGCAGCCTCGCCGAAGCCCTCGATGCGGTCGAGGTCGGTGAAGATGGCGAGCTGCCTGATCAGGATCTCCGACGCCTGCGCGATCGCGTCCTTCGGGCTCAGCGAGCCGTCGGTGGTGACGTCGAGACGCAGCTTGTCGTAATCGGTGCGCTGACCGACACGAGCCGCCTCGACGTCGTACGAGACGCGCCGGACGGGCGAGAACATCGAGTCGATCGGAATCACGCCGATCGTGTGCTCAGGCCCGCGGTTCAGCTCGGCCGGGACGTAACCGCGCCCACGGCCGATCGTGAGCGTCATCTCCAGCTTGCCCTTGTCGGACAGGTGCGCGATCTCCAGGTCGGGGTTGAGGATCTCGAGCTCGGCCGGCGCCTCGATGTCCGAGGCCTTGACCGTGCCCGCGCCGCGCTTGGCGACATGAACCTCGATCTCGGGCGATTCCCCGTGGAGCCGGGCGACGAGGTTCTTGAGGTTGAGGATGACGTCCGTGACGTCCTCGCGGACGCCGGGCAGCGTTGTGAACTCGTGCGAGATCCCCTCGATCTTGACCGACGTCACCGCGGCGCCCTCGAGCGACGACAGCAGTACGCGCCGCAGCGAGTTGCCGAAGGTGTAGCCGAAGCCGCGATCGAGCGGCTCGATCTCGAAGACTCCGCGCTGCTCGTCGACCTCCTCGTGGACGATCTTCGGAATCTGGAAGTCCATCAGGCTTGTTCGTGTTGCCAAAGCGTTCCTTTCTACTTCGAGTACAGCTCGACGATGAGTGATTCCTGGACTGGCGTGTCGATCTCGTCGCGCGCCGGCCACTTGAGGATCTTTCCGGTCAGCCCGTCGTGATCGGCCTGGAGCCACGGAGCAACGGACGCCGTCAGGTCGGTCGCGTCGCGGATGACCTGCTCTGCGGACGACCCTGGTGACATGGTGATGATGTCGTCCGGCTTCACCTGATAGCTCGGGATGTTCACGCGCCGGCCGTTGACGTGAAAGTGGCCGTGGCGCACGAGCTGCCGGGACTGGGCGCGCGAGGCCGCGAATCCGAGCCGGTAGACCACGTTGTCGAGGCGCGTCTCGAGCATCTGGAGCAGCGTCTCTCCCGTGACGCCGGTGCCCTTGGCGGCCTTGGTGTAGTAGGTGCGGAACTGCTTCTCGAGCAGGCCGTAGTAGCGGCGTGCCTTCTGCTTCTCGCGCAACTGCAGGAGGTACTGCGACTGCTTGATCCGGCCGCGGCCGTGGTCACCCGGCGGATACGACCGGCGCTCGATCGCGCACTTCTCGGTCAGGCAGCGCTCGCCCTTGAGGAACAGCTTCATGCCCTCCCGCCGGCACTGCTTGCACTTGGGGGAATGGTCGCGGGCCACTAGACGCGCCTGCGCTTTCGGGGCCTGACGCCGTTGTGAGCCTGGGGCGTCACGTCCTTCACACCGAGGATCTCGAGCCCCGCAGCCTGCAGCGAGCGGATCGCCGTCTCACGGCCCGACCCTGGGCCTTTGACGAAGACCTCGACCTTCTGGAGGCCGTGC
>DATDDZ010000403.1:0-6596 GCA_036523555.1 Gaiellaceae bacterium | reverse complement strand
GCCTCCTCTTGCGAGCCCGACGCCTCGTCGCTCGCCTGGCCGACGAGGGGAAGGAGATGCGAGAGCACCCAGTCCGCGTCGTCGTCGATCAGTTGCTCGACGACACGCCGCAACTTCGCTCCGACCTCGTCGTCGCCGTCGGTCTCGAGGACTCCGGCCTGCGCCTTCACCATTTCGGCCAGCGCCCAGTAGCTGACGCCCTCGCCGTATGGGAGTGACCGGCCCTGCCGCCAGTAGGTCAGCACTGCCCCGCGCTCGACCGACTCGAACAGCTCGCCGACGAGGCGGCTCTTGCCGATGCCGGGAACGCCGACGAGCGTGACGAGCTCGGGCGAGCGCTGCTCGTGCGAACGCGTGAGCGCCGCGAGGAGCTGCTCGAGCTCCCGTTCGCGCCCGACCAGAGGCGTGCGGGTCTCGGGCGCCAGGTCGACGCCGAATCGCGCCCGTGCCTGGACGACCTCCCAGACCGCGATGGGCTCCACCTTGCCCTTTGCCTCGACCGACGGATGCTCGCGGTAGTCGATCGCCTGCGCCGTGGCGCGGTGCGTGCTCTCCCCGACGATGATGCCGTTGACCGGCGCCGCCGACTGGAGCCGCGCCGCGGTGTTGACGACGTCCCCGGCGGCCATGCCTTCGCCGGTCTCCGGGCGTGCGCCGACCTTCACGAGCGCCTCGCCGGTGTTGACGCCGATGCGCACCTGGAGCTTCCCCTCCTCCTCGATCCAGTCGCGGATCGACAGCGCCGCGCGGATCGCGCGCTCCGGATCGTCCTCGCGCGACACGGGAGCGCCGAAGAGCGCCATCACGGCGTCTCCGATGAACTTCTCGACGGTGCCGCCCCAGCGCTCGAGCTCTTCGCGGAGGCGCGCGTGGTAGGGCGCGAGCACCGCCTGGACGTCCTCGGGATCGAGACGCTCCGAGTGCGAGGTGAAGCCGACGAGGTCGGCGAAGAGGACGGTCACGACCTTCCGCTCGGTACCGCCGGCCGAGGGCGCCTCCGTCAGCGCCGTGCCGCACTCCGAGCAGAACTTGGCCCCCGCCCCGTTCTCGTGTCCGCAGTTGGGGCAGGCGCTCACGCGTAAAGCGTACGCCGCTCCATCGCCCGAGCGCTTACCTCGCGGTGTGAATGCAAGACCCCGCCCCGCAGGGATCGCAGGCCTCTAAAGGTCGTCGAGCGGCACCGTTTTTCCCGCGGCCGCCTGAGTGCGACCCGCAAGCGCACGTTCGTAGGACCCTGGAATCCCGTCGAGGAGATCAACCGGGTGGAGCGCGTCCGGGTCTGTCTTGTCGAGGGCATACGCAAGCAACGATCCCGCCAGTGTTTCCTCATCCGTCTGTGCGCGCGTGGCCAACCGCGAGAGCTTCGCAGCGTGCGGGGCATCGAGTGTCAGGCATAACCGCATGCTTGTCCGCGGTCCGGCCCCTAGCCCGGCTTGGTGCTCAACAGCTTCCCGAACCCGTGCCAGGCGCCGGCCCGCCACCGTTGCAGCCGCACCTGGGTGATCGGGAAGCGGCTCGTCGGCGTCGTCCGGATGACGATGCCCGTCACGACGAACGGATTGCTCTTCTCGGTCAGATGCGTCGCGGCTCGCATGACGCCGTCGCGCGTGAGGTTCTTGCCGGCCTTCTTGAGCGTGTCCACCATCGTGTAGGCCTCGGCCATCCCGGCCGTGTAGTAGCCGTCCTTCAGGTCACGCGCGCCGATGCTGTCGCCGTACTGCTTCAGGATCGACTGGAAGAGCTTGATCCCCTTGTCGTTCCGCCACTCGGGCGATGCGGGGTCTTTTCCGAAGACGATCGAGATCGCTCCGTTGGCGGCTTTCTGCGGCACGATCGCCATCAGCCCGGACGCAGAGGAGACGTCGTTGACGAAGATCTGCGGCTTCCAGTTCAGACGCGACACGGCGTTGAAGGCCTGCAGTGAGAATTTGCCGAACGCGAAGATCATGAACACGTTCGCCTTCGACGCCTTCAGCTGAGTCACCTGGGGCTGGACGTCCGTCGACGTCGGGTCGTAGCCGACACGCGCGACGATCGACTTCGCCTTGGCGCCGAGCCCGCGCTTGAGACCGGCGAGCAGGTCGCGGCCGTAGTCGTCGTCCTGGTAGAGGACGGCGATCTTCGCCTTCTTGATGTTCTTGACGACGTACTGCCCGTAGATCGCGCCCTCTTCGGAGTACGGCGGGATGAACCCGATCGTCCACGGGTACTGCTTGTAGTCGCGGCCAAACGTGGTCGCGCCCGAATTGACGAAGAGCTGCGGGACCTTGAGGTCGTTCAGCTGCTTGCGGACCGCGAGGTTGTTGCTCGTCCCGAGCGAGCTGAACACCGCGAAGACCTGCTCCTGCTGCACCAGCCGCAGCGTGTTCGTGACCGCGCGGCCGGGGTCGTACCCGTCGTCGAGGTACGTGAAGGAGATCTTCCGGCCGTTGACTCCGCCCTTGGCGTTGACGTACTTGAAGTAGGCGTCCGCGCCGCGCGCGACGTTGCCGGCGACCGACGCCTCGCCGCTCAATGGGACGCTCGAGCCGAGCTTGATCTCCGTCCCGCTCACGCCAGGCGCCGCGACCGGGCGCGCGCCCGCAGACGCCACGATTAGCGCCGCCGCGAAAGCGGACAGGACGAGAACCCGCACCCTCACCTAGGACCGAGTGTATAGCCGGCTTGTTAGCGGCGCGAAGAGCCGGCGCAGCAGGCCGCCCGCGCCGCTCGGCAGCAGCAACATGACCACGATCAGCACCGCCCCGAACACGATGCTGGGGATACCGGGCTGCTTCGGATCGAGGGCCAGCCCGGGGAGATGGTTGATCCAGCGGGCGACCGTGTCGGAGTGGTTCTGGAGAAAATAGATCAACGCTGCGCCGACAAGCAGCCCGGCCAGCGAGCCCAGCCCGCCGATCGCGAGCCCGACGACGAGGTAGATCGAGAGGATGATCGGGAACACGTCGGGATTCACGTACGAGTTCGCGATCGCGTACAGCGAGCCCGCGACTCCCGCATAGAACGCGGACATTCCGAAGGCGAGCGTCTTGTACGTGGCGAGGTTCACACCGGACGAGGTCGCGGCGACCTCGCTGTCCCGGATCGCCTGAAGCGCGCGTCCCGTCTTCCCGCGCAGCAGGAACCAGGCGGCCGCGAGCAGCACGAGGGCGATGCCCCAGGTCAGGTAGTAGAGCCAGTTGTTCGGCGTCGTGTGCAGGCCGAACGGCGGCTTGACGAGGTTGAGGATCTTGCCGGTCGTGCCGCCGAAGAAGTGATCGAACTTCTTCGGCAGCTGCGGGAACGAGACTGCGATCCCGAATGTGATCAGCGCGAGGTAGAGGCCGGAGAGCCGCAGCGCCGGGATGCCGACGAGGAGGCCGGCGACACCGGCGACGATGCCGGCGATCGGGATCGTCCAGAGATCGCGCACCTGATGCCCGTAGAAGCCGTTGACGCTCAGGATCGCGGTCGTGTAGCCGCCGATCGCCATGAAGGCGCCGTGGCCGAGCGAGATCTGGCCGCTGTAACCGGTGAGGACCGCGAGCCCGAGCAGCGCGATGAAGTAGATACCGACGATGGCGAGCTCGCGGGCGCGATAGTCGCTGACGACGCGCGGCAGGAGCGCGACGAGCGCCGCCAAGGCCACGAAGCCCAGCACCTCGAATGCAAGCTTCACCTTCATACGCGCCGCACGGCGACCTTCCCGAAGAGCCCGCCGGGCCGTACGAGCAGAAGCACCAGGATCAGGAACAGCGCGGCGGGGAGCTTCAGCGTCGAACCGATGAAGCCGACGTAGCGGCCGAGCAGTGTGATCGTCACGCCGAGCAGGATTCCGCCGACGACCGCACCGAGCGGACTGTCGAGCCCGCCGAGCACCGCGGCCGCGAAGGCGTAGAGGAGGATCGTCTGCATCATGTTCGGGTCGAGGAAGACGACCGGCGCGATCATCATCCCGGCGACCGCGCCGAGCACCGCGGCGATCCCCCAGCCGAGCGCCAGCATCCACCCCACCCGCACCCCGACGAGCCTCGACGAGTCCGGATTGGCGGCCGAGCCGCGCAGCGCGAGGCCGAGCTTCGTGTACCGGAAGAAGAGCGCCAGGATGGCGACGAGCACGAGCGAGGTGACGACGATTCCGATGTCCTGCACGCTGATCGGGACGCCGCCGACGTTGATCGTGCGAGTCGAGAACGGCCCGTGGAACTGCCGGCTCGCACCGCCCCAGATCACGCTCATCAGGCCGTTGAGGAGGAGCGCGAGGCCAAGCGTGATGATCACGATCGTGAGCACCGACGCGTTCTCGACGGGCCGGATCAGGATCCGCTCCACCGCGACACCGCCGGCGAACGCGATCGCGAGCACGATCGGGAACGCCGTCCAGAAGGAAAGGCCGTGGTTCTGGAGCGACCACGCGATGAACGTCGCGAAGGTCGCCATCTCGCCCTGCGCGAAGTTGATCACCCGCGTGGAGCGGTAGATGATCACGAGCGCGAGCGCGAGACCCGCGTAGATCGAGCCCTCCCTGACGCCGGCGGCGATCTGTTGCGCGAACTCCGTCCAGGTGAAGGCGGAGACCACGAGCGCTCAGTACCCGAGGTACGACTTGCGGACGGATTCGTTCTGCTGCAACTCGGCGCTCGTCCCGTGGACAACGACGCGGCCGACCTCGAGCACGTACGCGCGCGCCGCATGCGTGAGCGCGAGGCTCGCGTTCTGCTCGACGACGAGGACCGACAGGCCGTCGTCCTGTTTCATGCGCTCGAGCGCGTCGAAGATGAAGGCGACTACGATCGGAGCGAGCCCGAGCGACGGCTCGTCGAGGAGCAGCGCCTTCGGCCGCGACATCATCGCGCGGCCGAGGGCGAGCATCTGCTGCTCACCGCCCGAGAGCGTCCCGGCCTGCTGGTCACGCCGCTCCTCGAGCCGGGGGAAGAACTTGAAGACGCGCTGCGCCTCCTCCTTCGCCCCGCCCCAGCGCAGGTAGGAGCCGAGGCGGAGGTTGTCCCAGACCGAGAGCTCGCTGAACGTCCCCCGCCCTTCCGGGACGTGCGCGATGCCCGCCCGCGCCGCCGCGTCGGGCCGGGCGGCGAGCTTCTTGCCGGCGAAGAAGACGTCCCCGCCTCTCTTGACCGTGCCGGAGACCGCGCGCAGCGTCGTCGTCTTGCCGGCGCCGTTCGCGCCCAGGACCGCCACGAGCTCGCCCTCGCCCACCTCGAGCGAGACTCCGTGGAGTGCCTTCACCGGCCCGTATCGGGCGTGGACGTCCCTCAGCTCCAGCAGGCTCATGCGGGCGCGCCCAGATACGCCTCGATCACCTCGGGGTTCGCCTGGACCTGAGCAGGCGTCCCCGCAGCGATCTTCTTGCCGAAGTCGAGCACGTGCACGCGGTCGGCGATCCCCATCACGAGCCCCATGTGGTGCTCCACCAGCAGGACGGTCAGCTCGAAGTCGCTCCGCATGCGCGTGAGAAAGCGCCCGAGGTCCCCGACCTCCTCGTGGCTGAGGCCCCCGGCCGGCTCGTCGAGCAACAGCAAGCGCGGCCCGGAGGCCAGCGCGCGGGCGAGCTCGACTCGCTTCTGCGTGCCGTACGGCAGGCCGGAGGCGGGCCTGAGGCGCAGCGAGCCGAGGCCGACGTAGGTGAGGATCTCGTCCGCGCTCTCGCCGCTCCGTGCATGCCCACCGACCTGCACGTTGTCGAAAACGGTCATGCCGCTGAAGAGCTCGACGTTCTGAAACGTGCGGGCGATCCCGCGCCGGACGACGGCGCTCGGCGCCGTCTCCAGAAGGCTCTCGCCGTCGAAGCGTACGTCGCCCTGATCCGGCGTGTAGAGCCGTGTGATGACATTGAACGCGGTCGTCTTCCCCGCGCCGTTCGGGCCGATCAGGCCCACGATCTCGCCGGCGTCGGCGTCGAACGAGACGCCTTCGAGAGCGACGATGCCGCCGAACAGCTTGGTGACGTTGTCGACCTCGAGCAGAGGCAAGGGCATAGCCTAAGTGCTCCCGGCCGCAGGTAGTCAGACGAGCTCGGCCGCCTCCGTCACCGGAGCGCGGCAGGCGAAGCTCTCGCACACGTAGACCGCGGGACGGCCGTCGACGAGCGTCTTGCCGCGCAAGAGCGGCACGTCCTCGCTCGGCCCGAACGCGACGACCGTGTTCGGCTCGAACGGCGCGAGCGCCGCCCGCGCGACGAACGCGTCCGCGGGCCCGACGACCGCGAGCTCGCGCGAAGGAGAGAAGTGGAGGTCGAGCGCGCAGAGAGCGTGGCCGAACGCGGATGGGGCCTGCTGCGTCAGGCGCGACACGATCCGGAACACGCCCACGGCCTGCCGCTCGAGCTCCGCGTCTCCCCAGAGCCGCGCGAGCCGGAGGAGGACGTACGCGAGCATCGAGTTCCCCGACGGCGTCGGGTGGTCGTCGAAGTCCTTCTTCCGCGCAACGAGCTGCTCGCCGTCGGAGGGCGTGAGGTAGAAGCCTCCTCGCTCCTCGTCGGTGAAGAGCTCCACCGCGAGCAGCGCGAGCCGCCGGCTCTCGTCGAGCCAGCGCAGCTCACCCGTCGCCACGTGCAGCTCGTAGAGGCCGTTGGCCACGTCGGCGTAGTCCTCGAGCACGCC
>DATDDZ010000402.1:0-5403 GCA_036523555.1 Gaiellaceae bacterium | reverse complement strand
CGGCCTCGTCGGCGTCAACGCCGACCGCCCCACGAACGAGATCGCACATGAGATTGTCGAAATGGCAAGCGCTCGGCAACGACTACCTGCTGGTCGAGCCGGCTGAGCTCACGGAGCCGCTCACGGCGGAGCGCGTCAGGTATCTCTGCGACTACCACTACGGAGTCGGATCCGACGGGCTTCTGGAGATCGGCGGCGTCGACGATGACGGCGTCGATCTGCGCATCTGGAATCCGGACGGCTCGACGGCGGAGTTGTCGGGCAACGGGGCGAGGATCGCGATCGCCTGGGCGGCACGGCGGTCGGGCGCAAGGCGTGTTCGTCTGCGCGTCGGCGATCGTGTGGTCGAGGGCGAGGTGGGCGGCGACGGTGACATCGAGCTCCATGTCGGCCAGGTCGAGGTGGGGGAGACCGAGGCGCTCGACCTCGAGGGTGAACCCATCGAGCTCACACCCGTCTCGACCGGTAATCCCCACGCGGTCATCCGCCGCGATCCGGAGCGCGCCGAGCTCCGGCGGCTCGGGCCGCTCGTCGAGTGCCATCCGCGCTTTCCGGGCCGCACCAACGTCCAGCTCGTGCGTGTCGATGGCCGGCACGACCTGACGGTCGGCGTCTGGGAACGCGGAGCGGGGGAGACCTTGTCATCCGGAACGAGCGCGATCGCCGCCGCTGCGGCGGCGATCGCAAACGGCTGGTGCGACAGCCCGATCACCGTCCATCTCCCCGGCGGCGACCTGACGGTGGAGCTCGACGGGAGCGGCACCGCAAGCCTCAGAGGCCCGGTCGAGGAGGTCTGCCGGATCGAGCTGGTGTCGGGCGCCGGGGACGACATCTAGGTACCCGCGCGCGCACCCCCACCCAACAAGGGTGGGGAAAGATCCCGCCGCCCTCGAGTGCGACGATACCGCGCCGCTGCGCCCGAGAGAGCGTCGACTTCGCGCCGACTCTCAGGCGCCCAGGCCGTGCTCGCGGAGCGCGTCGTTCAGGCTGACCTTGACGTCGGTCGACGCGTCGCGCCATCCGATGATGAGTGCACACGCCAGGTGGTACGTCCCCGCCGGGAACGTCTTCGGCCGCGTTCCGGGGACGACGATCGCACGCGCCGGAACCACGCCTCTGTGCTCGACAGCCACGTCCCCCGTCACGTCGATGACGGGGACGGTGGCCGTCAGCGCCACGTTCGGGCCGATCACGGCGCCCGCGCCGACCCGCACGCCTTCCGTGAGAATCGCCCGCGAGCCGATGAACGCTCCGTCCTCGACGATCACGGGCCGGGCGCCGGGCGGCTCGAGCACTCCTCCGATCCCGACGCCTCCGGCAAGGTGCACATCCGCGCCGATCTGTGCCCCGGAGCCGACCGTCGCCCACGTGTCGACCATCGTGCGCGGGCCGACCCACGCGCCGATGTTGACGTAGCTCGGCATCAGCACGACACCGGGGGAGAGGAACGACCCGTATCGGGCGGCGGCCGGGGGAACGACGCGAACGCCGAGGCGCGCGTAGTCGCGCTTGAGCGGGATCTTGTCGTTGTAGACGAACGGCCCACTGTGCTCTGGTTCCACCCGGCGCAGGCGGAAGTACTCGAGAATCGCCTCCTGCGCCTCGCTGTTCACGTGCCACTCCTCGCCGGAGGGCTCGGCCACGCGCAGCTCCCCGCGATCGAGCGCCGCGACGAGCTCCTCTGCGCGCTCAGGTGTCACAGGATCTCGTCGAGGATCTCGGCCGCCCGCCGGCACTCGGCCTCGGTCGGGACCAGGGCGAGCCGCCAGTAACCCTCGCCGGCAGGCCCGAAGAACGTCCCCGGCGAGACAATGAGCCCGTGCTCGAGCAGGCGCGCGGCGAAGGCCTCCGCCGGCTCACGACCAGGCACCTCGAGCCAGAGGAACATCGTCGCCGCTCCGCCTGCGAGCCTGACACCCTTCCGAGCAAGAGTCGGGAGAAGCGCTTCGCGCTTGCGCCGGTACGCCGAGCGCGTGTGTTCGACGTGCTCCTCGTCGTCCCAGGCGACGATCGACGCACGCTGGACGAACTCCTGCGGCGCAGTCCCAACGGAAGGCCGGAACTGCTTGAGCGCCGCGATGAGGTCGCTACTGGCCGCGACGAACCCGGAGCGGTAGCCCGTCATCGACGACCGCTTGCTGAGCGTATTGAAGACAGCGACGCTTCCGCGGTCCCGGACCTCGAGCGCGGAGTGGGGAGGCTCCTCGAACCACAACTCCGTGTAGGCCTCGTCGCTCGCAAGCAGAAACCCGTGCTCGCGCGACAGGTCGGCGAGCCGGCCGAGGAATCCGAGGTGGGCGACCGCCCCTGTCGGATTGTTCGGATAGTTGATCCAGACGATCGCGGCATGCCGCCACACGTCCCGGTCGACGGGGTCGAGGTCGGGGAGGAAGCCGTTCTTCTCCAGCAGCGGAAGCTGGAGGACCTCGGCGCCCGCGAAGACGGCGCCGCGGTCCGGCACGGGATACCCCGGCTCGGTCGTCACCACCAGTCGGCGATCGCTCTCACGATCGACGACGAGCTGCGCGAGCAGAAAGATCGCCTCCTTCGACCCGTAGGTCGGGATCAGCTCCGTCTCCGGATCGAGGTCGACCCCGAACCGGCGGCCGCACCAGGCAGCGACGGAACGCCGCAGCTCGGGAAGACCTTCCGCGAGAGGGTACGTGGAGATCTCGGCCAGGCTGTCTGCGAGAGCCTGGCGGATGCGCGCATCGGTCGGCTCTCGTGGGTCGCCTTTCCCGAAGTCGATCAGCTCCACACCCCGTGCGATCAGATCTCGCTTCGCCTGCTCGAGCCGCACGAACGGGTACGTGCCCGTGGCGGCAAGGGCTGGAGAGAGGCGCATGGTGGGATTCTGCCCGGTTGGCGGCATAATCCGATCGTGAGCGAGCGCCAGCCGGACCCCGCGCTCGAGCGCGGGTTCATCGTCGCCGTGCTGGCACAGGGGGTCGATGCGGAGGCGGAGCTCGGGGAGCTGCGGGAGCTCGGGCGGACCGCACTCGTCGAGCCGGTCGGGGAGCTCGTCCAGCATCGGGCTCGTCCCCAGCAACGAACGTACCTCGGCAAGGGCAAGCTCGAGGAGCTGAAGCGCTCCTACCGCGAGTCCGGCGCGGAGGTGCTTCTCGTCGACGACGAGCTCCAGCCGGCGCAGCAGCGCACCCTCGAGGACGCACTCAAGGCACGCGTGGTCGATCGGACCCAGCTGATCCTCGACATCTTCGCCCAGCACGCCGTCAGCGCGGAAGGGAAGCTTCAGGTGGAGCTCGCCCAACTCGAGTACAACCTGCCGCGGATGCGCGGGATGTGGCAGCACCTCGAGCGCCTCGGTGGCGGCACGGGCGCGCTGGGCGCCGGTGTCGGGACGCGGGGCCCAGGCGAATCACAGCTCGAGAGCGACCGCCGCATCGCCCGCCGACGGATCACCTTCCTGCGTCGGCGCCTGCGTGACCTGAGTAAGCAGCGCGAGGTTCGCCGGAAGGAGCGGCGGCGGTCCGAGGCGCCGACCGTCGCGCTTGCCGGTTACACAAACGTCGGCAAGTCGACGCTCCTCAACGCCTTGACTGACGCGAACGTCGCAGTCAACGACCGGCTGTTCGAGACCCTCGACCCGACGACGCGCGCCTTCGACCACGAGGGCCGGAGCTATCTGGTGACGGACACCGTCGGATTCATCCGGCGACTCCCGACAGAGTTGGTGGAAGGCTTCGCCGCGACGCTGGAGGAGACTCTCGTAGCCGACCTCATCCTCCACGTGGTCGACGCGACCGTGCCAGACGAGCAGCTCGACGAGCAGGCGGCAGCCGTCGCGACCGTCCTGACTCAGATCGGCGCGGGCGAGCTCCCTCTCGAGGTCGTGGTCAACAAGATCGACGCGGTGGACTCACTTCGGCGGCGACGCCTCGCGAACCGCTTCCCCGAGGCGGTTCAGGTGTCGGCCTTGTCCGGGACCGGGCTCGACGAGCTCCGAGGTCGCATAGCCGATCGGTTCGCCGACCGGTACGAGGCCGTACATCTCTTCGTCCCGTACGAGGACGGTGCCAAGCTCGCCGAGCTCTATGAGCTCGGGGCGCCTGTCGACGAGCGCGAGGACAGGGCCGGAGGTGTCTTCCTCCGCGCCCGGCTGCCGCGGCGCGACCTGCGGAGATTCGCCCGATTCCTCGTTGCCGAGGCGCATACCGCGCCGGTTCGAAAAGCCCGTTGATCAAGCTGCTGATCCAGCGTCTGGGACCTGATGCAGTCATCCCGGAACGTGCGTACGCGGGTGACGCAGGCCTCGACCTGGCGGCGTCCGAACGGATCGAGATCGGCCCGGGGGAACGCGCGGTCGTCGGTACCGGGCTCGCCGTTGCGATTCCCGAGGGCTACGCAGGCTTCGTGCAGCCCCGGTCGGGGCTCGCCTCTCGGCACGGCATCTCGGTCGTGAACTCTCCGGGGCTCGTCGATTCCGGCTATCGCGGCGAGCTCCGCGTCGTCCTGCTCAACACCGACCAAGTGGACGCGTTCGTGATCGAGCCCGGTATGCGGATCGCCCAGCTGGTCATCCTCGCGATCCCGCACATCGAACTGAGCGAGGTCGAAGATCTTCCCGAGAGCGAGCGGGGCGGCAGGGGCTTCGGGTCGTCGGCAGCATGACCGGCACCGAGCCGCGCATCCGCGTTTCCGCGATCCTGCGGTGGAAGGGCAGAGTCCTTCTCTGTCGGCACGAGAAACCGGGAAAGGAGTACTGGCTGCTCCCCGGCGGCGGCGTCAACCCGGGGGAGAGCCTCGTCGATGCGTTACACAGGGAGCTGGTCGAGGAAATCGGGATCGGCGACCAGCTCCCCCTCGAAGGGCCCGTTGCGATCGTCGACTCGATCTCGCCGGCCTGGAGCTTCGCACCCAAGCACGTCGTTCACATCATCTTCGCCTGCGATCTCGGAGAGAGGTCTCTGGAAGATGTCACGTCGCTCGACGACGCCGTCCGCGGGCACGGTCTGTTTGGTCTCGGCGACCTCGACGAGGTCATCCTGCATCCGCCGATCCAACGGTTCTTGAGCCGATGGGAGTCAGGCGACCCCGCCGTCTATCTCGGGGCGTTGTGGGCACCTTGATCCACATTCGGCGCGGTCTGCTGACACGCCGGTTCCAGGCGCTCCGGTAGCGTCGACGTCGAGGGCGGCGGGATTCTTCCCCCACCCTCAGGGTGGGGGGTGCCGACGACTACGGTCCCGCGGAAGCTCGGGCCGCGTGCCTAGCGTCGCCCGCCGCGCGCTTGCGCGCGCTGCATCGAGACGGCCTGCGCCTCCAACTCGAGCTCGTCCTCGAGAGGAGCGAGAACCCGCGGATCACCGAGCTTGCGAGCGAGCGCCTGTGCGAGCAGCCAGTCTGCAAACCACGGGTTGCGCGGGAGCAGGGGACCGTGCA
>DATDDZ010000401.1:0-2580 GCA_036523555.1 Gaiellaceae bacterium | reverse complement strand
GCGATCTCCGCCGGGCCGGTGCGCACGCTCGCGGCGCGGTCGATCGCGGGGTTCCCGACGATGGAGGCGATCGTCGAGGAGCGCTCACCGCTGCACCGGCACGTGGAGGCGGACGACGTCGGCGGGGCGGCTGCCTACCTGCTCTCGGACGACGCGCGAAACGTCACGGGGACGACCCTGTACGTGGATTCCGGGTACCACGCGATGGGGATGTAGCGGAACCGAGCAACCTGAGCCCGACACGCTGCTTCTGTCCCGCGACGTTCACGAGTCGCGGGACGTCGACCGTGACAAGGTGCCAGCCGCGTCGTGCCAGCAGGAGATCCGGCCGGCCGTCGACGCGGATGCGCCGAGGCAGGGGGGACGGCGCGAACCGCAGCTGCAGCCTGCCGCTCCCGTAGATCCAGAAAGGCGCGTGACGCTCGCTCATGTACCGCCCCGAGCCGGTGTCGCCGTACCACCCCTGGCAGAAGATGGGCTGTGAGGGCGCCGGCCCCGGCACCGACGTTTCGGGCCCGCGTTCGAAGAGCCAGACCGCGCCGGCTCGGCGGCTCGTCCGCCAGCCGTGCCCCGCGAGACTCTTGGCCGCGAACGCGATCGTGTCCGGGACGCTGCGGTTTCTCGCGAAAAGGCCGCGGTGAAGCGTGATGCGGCTGACGCCCAGCTGCTCGAGCTCGGCGGTGATGCCGCCGCTCCAGTCGCCGCAGTTCAGACGTTTCAGGCGGTCGGTGAGCTGCTTCGCCGCCCGCGGGGCCGTCGTCGAGTAACCAGCCGGCCGCTGACGGCGGTCCGCGGTGTCGTACCAGAGGTAGACCGAGCCGTAGTGCACGCTGGGATCGAAGACCGGCAGCTCGAGCAGCCGACCCGGCCCGCTGGATGCAACGGCGGCCGGATCGCCCGCCGCGGACTTGTGGTAGACGGTCACGTGGAGGTCGACGAGCAGGATCGCGACGGCGAGGGCCGCCACGACCGTCGCGCGTGCCCGAGCGATCGCGAACGCGAACAGTGCCGCGATGCAGAGGCAGGCAATCGGCAGCAGGCGCTCCGGCACCCGCGGGAAGCGGAATGGGGGCAGCGCGTGCCACAGCGGCGAGTAGAGGAACGTGTTGGTCCCGAGCGCGAGAACGACGGGGACGGCGACGCCGAGCGCGAGCAGCCCGGCGAGCGCACGCCGTCCCGAGCGCCACAGCAGTACGAGCCCGAGCAGCGCGACCAGCGGCGTCGCCCAGCCGAGGAAGACGAACTGCTCGCTCCTCCCGTGGTCCAGGTCGCGCGAGACGAAGTCGCCGACGTTCGCCGAGTACCGCGTGATCTCGGCGAGCGATCGCCCGCCCGACTGGATCGAGCCCTTGATCAGCGTCTCACGCACGAGCAGGCCTCCGCCCACCGCCGCCAGCGCACCGGCGGCCGCGCCGACGAGTAGCCGGCGCTCGCGGGATCTGCAGACGGCGTAGCCGAGGAAGAACGGGATCGCACCGAGAGCGAGATGGACCTGGCCTGAGAGCGGGACCGAGGCGATCGCCGCGCCGGACAGGACGAGCCACCACGTGCTTCGACGGCGGGCTCGCTCGAATGCCCAGAGCGCGAGCGGCAGCAGGATCGAGATCGGCCCGAGCAGGTGGCCGACGCTCTGCTGGACCCGGTAGGGGGCGATCGCGAAGGCCAGGCCGCCGGCCAGCGCCGGCCCGCGTGGGAGCCCTAGCTCCCGCAGCCACCCGCAGGCGAAGAGCCCCGCAAGCACGTAGATCACCAGCTGCAGCGCGTTCCAGCCGCCGACGAGCCCGAACGCCGCTCCGAGCGGCCAGAAGAGAAAGCCGAACGGCCAGCCCGCGAAGTTGAGCTGCGGTTTCGCCTCGGGCCGGAACGTGTACGGATCGCGCCAGGGCGCTCGGCCGTGCTCGAGCTGGTGCCCGACGAGCCAGTAGTGGTAGAGCGACTGCAGGTGGTCTCCCGGAGAGGCTTCGCCGCGCGAGGGAGCCCCGCCGGACATGAAGTGCGAGCGCACGCTGAGGATCGCGGGCCAGGTCGCGGCCGCCCCCGCGGCGAGGTACAGCGCGGCTGCGAGAGCTACGAAGCCTGCGCGGCGCGAAGCAGCTCGTCGAAGTCCGGCACGTCGGCCGTGTCGTAGCGCCATGCGCCGCGGACCGTACCGTCCGGATCGACGAGAAACGCGGATCTCTCCGCAACTCCCTCGTGCCCGCGGAACTCACCCTCGACGCCGAACGCGCGCATCGCGTCGCGGTTCCAGTCCGACAGCAGCGGGAAGTTCAGGTCGAGCGCCTGGGCCCACGCGATGTGGGTCCAGGGCGAGTCGCGCGACACGCCGAACGTCCGGGCGCCCGCCTCGTCGAACTCCGCTCTCCTGTCACGCAGGAGCTCCATCTCGTTCGTTCAGGTGGACGACCAGTCGAACAGGTAGAAGAGCAGCAGGAGCGGCTTCTCCGCGGCGAGCTCGCGCAGCGAGACCTGCTCCTGCGGGCCCGTCCAGAGACGCACGTCCGGGATCTGGTCGCCCACCGACAGCACGGCGCGAGCTTACGGGAGTTCTTCGGCGAGCTTCACGACAGCTACCGCGTGACG
>DATDDZ010000400.1:0-7541 GCA_036523555.1 Gaiellaceae bacterium | reverse complement strand
GATCACGCGGACGACCACCTGCTCGGCCGCGGCGAGGACCGCATCGAAGAGCGCCTCGCGACGCTCGGGCGTGCACTGCTTCGAGTCGTTGAGGAAGCCGAGCGGCCGGACCCGGTGGTCGCGCAGGGAGCCGTAGTCGAGGAGGACGCCGGCCACGACGAGTGGCCCCGCAAGCGACCCTCGCCCGGCCTCGTCCGTCCCCGCGACGAGCCGTGCGCCGAGCTTCCGGTCGAACCGCAGCAGCTTCTGGCCTGGCCGCTTCGCCACGCGGCGAGGATACCGCGCTACTCGGTCGGCTCTTCGGGCGTCTCGGCCGGCTCTTCGGACGCCGCGGCGCCGGTGGCCTGCGCGGCCGCAGGCTCGGGCTTCCGCGTCTGTCGGGCTCCGCGTGGGCCGTCCTGCCTCAATTCACGGACGCGGGCCTTACGGCCGAGCTTGCCGCGAAGGTAATAGAGCTTGGCCCGGTTGACGTCGCCGATCTGCACGACCTCGATCCGCTCGATCTTGGGAGAGTGCAGCGGGAACGTCCGCTCGACACCGACGCCGAAGGACTGCTTGCGGACGGTGAACGTCTCCCGGGCGCCGGCGCCCTGCTTCTTCAGGACGATCCCCTCGAAGACCTGGATCCGCTGGCGCTGCCCTTCGATCACCTTGAAGTGGACGCGGACGGTGTCCCCCGCCTTGAACTGCGGAAGGTCGTCGCGCATCTGGGCGCGCTCGAGTCTTTCGATCACCTTGCTCATGAGAAGAGGGCGGCCGGCGGCCGAGGCGGAATGCTAGCGAAGATCGAGTCGGGTGAAGGCCGCGGACGCTTAGAGCCGGAAGCTAGTGCGAGCGAAGCGGCACTAGCTGGAGGCTGAACTAACGCGGGCGGGGACGCGAGGCGCCACCGCCCGCGGACCATCCACGGTCGCCAACCACGAACGGCATAAGAGTGCGCGGGCTTGGTCCGCGCACGCTGCCCGCGAAAGCGGCGTAACCAGAAACCGTGCGAAAAGCGAGAGCTTTCGCACGGCGAGCACTAGTGAAAAGAGATCCGGCTCGGCGGCCAGTAGGTGGCGAACACCTCACCGATCAGGTTCTTGCGCGGCACCAGGCCCCAGCGTCGCGAGTCGCAGGACGAGTTCCGGTTGTCGCCCATCATCAGGTAGTAGTCCTTCGGGATCCGGTTGTAGGTGTGGCGCGGTGGGATGTCCATCAGGCCGAGCGTCTGATGGTCACGTCGGCTCGGCTGAACGTACGGCTCCTTCAGCTTCTTGCCGTCGATATAGACGAACCCGCCGCGCTCCTCCCACACGTCACCGGGCAGGCCGATCAGACGCTTCACGAACGTCCCCTGCGACCCGCACTCCTGCAGAGCCAGCTTGGGCGTCTTGAAGACGACGATCTCCCCTCTCCTCGGGTCGCGGAAGTGGTAGATGAACCGGTTGGCGAGCACCCGGTCGGACGAGCTCGCCTCGCATCCCTGGCTCGGCCGCGCGCAGTGGAGCGTCGGCTCCATCGACGAGGACGGGATGCGGTACGGGTTGACGACCCACGCCTTGATCGCGAGCACGATCGCGACCGCCCCGACGATCGTGACGATCCAGTCGAGCACGACGCGCCAGGCGTGCGGCAAGTTCGGGAAGAGGCGATCGATCGGGTTGCGCGACCGCTTCCTCGGCGTCTCCACGACTCCGCCGCTCAGCCTCGTCTCGTCGTCGCTCAGCCTCGTCTCGTCGTACCGCTCGCGAAGCTCGGGATCTCGCAGCACGGCGTACGCTTCGTTGAGCTCGCGCCAGGCGCCGTCCCGGTAAGCCCGCTCGAGCGCGACCCGGCGGTAGCCGGCCTCGATCTCCTGCGGTGAGGCTTCGGGCTCCAGCCCCAGCACCGAGTAGTGGTCGCTCATCGAACGCTCCGGCGGCGGCTCTGGTCGCGCCGCCATTCGTCGATCCTGCCGTGGTCGCCCGAGAGCAGGACTTCGGGCACGCGCCAGCCGTCGAATTCGGCCGGTCGCGTGTAGTGCGGATACTCGAGACCCCCCTCGAGCTCGGCCGAGAAGCTTTCGACCGCTCCCGACTCTTCGCGGATCGCTCCGGGCAGCCGCCTTGCGATCGCGTCGACCAGGACCATCGCCGGGAGGTCGCCGTTCGAGAGGACGTACGGCCCGATCGAGATCGCGTCCGACGCGAGATGCTGCACGACACGCTCGTCGAAGCCCTCGAAGCGGGCGGACAGGAGCGTCAGCAGCTCTTCGGCGGCCAGCTCCTCGACGACATCCTGCGTCAGCGGCCGACCCTGCGGGGTCAGTGCCACGACTCGACGGCCGGGCGCCCCGCCATAAGCTGCCTGGAGCGCGGCCGCCACCACGTCAACGCGAAGCACCATGCCGGCACCGCCTCCGTACGGCTCGTCGTCGACCTGGCCGGCCCGCAGCGGCGTCGTGTCGCGGTACGAGAAAAGCCGGAGGTCGAGCTCGGTGCCGAGCACTGCGGCCACGGGCCGCTGCTCCGTCAGCCATGCGTAGGCGTGCGGAACCAGTGTGAAAACGTCGAGCTGCACAGGAGAGGCGAACCAGGTTAGCCAGGCAGCCTGAAGCCAGGGGCGACAAGGATGCGCCCCGAGACCAGATCGACGGACCGGATGCAGTCCGCGACCATCGGGAGCGCAACTCCCGAGTCGAGTTGGAGCACGTCGTTCGCCACCCCCGGCGCGACGTCGACGACCGTGCCCAGCTGCTCTCCCCCCTCCTCCTCGACCGCGAGCCCCACGAGCTGAAAGACGTAGTACTCGTCGTCGCCTGTCGGCTCCAGGGCGCTGACGGGAATCTCGAGCGTCGTCCCGTGCGGGACTCGCCGGTCGAGCTTGATCACCGGACGGCCGCGCGCCTGCCTCGCTCCGACGACGCGAGCCGGCTCGCCGTCGACGACAAGCTCGGAACCGACCCGAAACCGTTCGGCCACGTCGCTCGCATCCTCCACCACGAACGAGCCGTCGAGGCCGTGCGACCGGCCGACGCGGCCGACGACGACCGTCGGGCCGTCGTCAGGCATGCTCGCGCGACATCCGCTCGAAGTACTCGGTCGCATCTTCGGGCGTTGCGGTCGGCCACTCATCGGGCCAACCACTCGCCGCAATGTCGGGCGGGTCGTACGGCGTCCGCCGCAGCTCGACCTCTGGGCCGAGCATCGCCCAGTAGGCGCCGGGCTCGTGCTCGTACGGCATGCCGACACTGCCGGCGTTGACGACGCGGACGTCTCCGACCAGCCGATCGAACTGGACGTGCGTGTGACCGCAGACGATGACGCGCTCACGCACGGCCGACAGAGCGCTCTGCCAGCGCTCGTCCGGGCTGATGCGCGTGAGGAGCTCGTCGTCGCTCCGTGGCGTCGCGTGGCAGAACAGCACCGTTCCGAGCCCGGCGACGTCGAGGGACTCCGTGAGAGGCAACCCGCCGAGGAACTCGATCTGCTCTGCGGACAGCTGCTCGCGAACGAAGTCGAGGAGCGCAGGCGGCGGTCCTCCCTCGCGACCCGGCCTGGGCGGCTCCCCGACCTCGCGGTCGGCGTTGCCGCGAATGAACCGCACGCGGTCGCCGAGCCCGCGCAGACGTTCGAGCGTCTCGACCGGCCACGGGCCGACCGCAACGTCGCCGCCGACGAGGATCAGCTCCGAGTCCAACTCGGAGAGAACCGCGTCGAGGGCCGGCAGGTTGCCGTGGACGTCGTAGAGCGCGGCGACTGCGGAGAGCACCACCGGGGCCTTCTAGTCGACGATTTCGAGCTGGACGCGGCGCCGCTCGCGCGCGCTGCCCGCGCGCACGATCGTGCGGAGCGCGCGAGCGATGCGACCTTGCCGCCCGATCACCTTGCCGAGGTCCTCCTGGGCGACATGGAGTCGCAGGACGACCGTGTCCTCCTCCTCCACCCGCTCGACGCGCACGGCGTCCGGCTCGTCGACGAGCCGCCGCGCCAGGTACTCGAGCAGCTCGGCCAAGCTACGAGATGTTCTTCGCCTTCAGGAGCCTCGCGACGGCGTCAGAGGGCTGGGCGCCCTTGCCGAGCCAGTCCTTCACCCTGTCCTCGTCGAACTCGATCAACGAGGGATCGTGCTGCGGGTTGTACCTGCCGACGATCTCGATGAACTTGCCGTCACGCGGCGAGCGCGAATCGGCGACCACGACGCGATACACCGGGTTCTTCTTCGACCCGACGCGCGTCAACCTCATGCGTGTAGCCAAACCTACCTCCGTGTCCTTGATCGTTTCTTGCGCTTGTTGGACTTCGTTGCCTTGCGCGTGCGCTGCTGGGACGGCCCCGGCGCGGCTCCTTCACCCGCCGCGAGAGCGCCGAGGTCGGGCATCTTCCCCCGGCTCATCCCCTTCATCAGCTTCTCCATCTCCTTGCGTGCATCGAGCAGCCGGTTGACCTCCTCGACGGTCGTTCCGGACCCGCCCGCGATCCGCTTGCGCCGCGAGCCGTCGATCACCCGCGGCATGGCGCGCTCCTGCGCCGTCATCGACAGGATGATCGCCTCGACGCGGCCGAACTGCTTCTCGTCGACATCGTCGAGACCGTCGAGTTGCTTGCCGACTCCCGGGATCATCTTGAGGACGCCCTGGATCGGTCCCATCCGGCGGATCATCTTGTAGCTCTTCAGGAAGTCGTCGAAGCTGAACTGGCCCTTCAGCATCCGGGCCTCGAGCTCCTTCTGCTCGTCCTCCTCGACGGCCTCCTCGGCCCGCTCGATCAGCGTGAGGACGTCTCCCATCCCGAGGATCCGCGACGCCATCCGGTCGGGGTGGAAGTACTCGAGCTGGTCGACCTTCTCGCCGACCGAGATGAGCTTGATCGGCCTGCCGGTGACCGCCTTCACCGAGAGCGCGGCGCCGCCGCGGGCGTCGCCGTCGAGCTTCGTCATCAGCACGCCGTCGAACGCGATCCGCTCCTGGAAGGAGAGCGCGACGTTGACCGCTTCCTGGCCGGTCATCGCGTCGAGGACGAGCAGGACGTTCGCCGGCTTGGCCTCGTCGCGGACGCGGGCGAGCTCGTCCATCAGCTCCTCGTCGACGTGGAGGCGGCCCGCGGTGTCGAGGATGACGGTGTCGACGTCCTTCTCCGCCAGCTGCCGGATCCCGTTTCGCACGACCGCGACCGGATCGGAGCCGTCCTCGCGATAGACCGGCACCTGGATCTGGCGCCCGAGCTGCTCGAGCTGGTCAATTGCCGCGGGACGTTGGAGGTCGGCTGCGACGAGGCCCGGCTTACGTCCCTCCTTGCGGAGGAGCACCGACAGCTTGGCCGCGGCGGTCGTCTTGCCCGACCCCTGGAGGCCGGCGAGGAGGATCACGGTCGGCGGTCGGCCGGTGAACGCGAGCTTCGAGCTGCCGGAGCCCATGAGCTCGGTCAATTCCTCGTGAACCGCCTTCACGACCTGCTGGCCGGGCGTGAGGCTCTTCAGCACCTCATGCCCGAGCGCGCGCTCGCGCACCTGGGCGACGAAGTCCTTGACCACCTCGAAGTTGACGTCGGCCTCGAGCAGCGCGAGCCGGATCTCGCGCATCGCACGCGAGATCGCCTCCTCGTCGAGCTTGCCGCGGCCACGGATGTCGCCGAGGGCGCTCTGCAGGCGGTCTGAAAGGGTGTCGAACACGGCCGGGAAGTGTACTTGCGGCCTGCGGTGGGCCAGACTTGCTCCGTGACGGAGGATCGCTCCGAACGCAAGCTCGCGACCATCCTCTTCGCCGATCTCGCCGGGTCGACGGCACTCGCGTCGGGCGAACAGGACCCGGAGCGGACGCGCGCGCGCCTGGAGCGCTTCTACGAGGCGATGTCCGCCGAGATCGAGTCGGCAGGCGGAACCGTCGAGAAGTTCGCCGGCGACGCGGTGATGGCCGCGTTCGGAGCACCCGAGGCACTGGAGGACCACGCGGAGCGGGCGCTGCACACCGCGCTGTCGATGCAGCGCCGCCTCGACTCGGTCTTCTCCGGAGAGCTCGCGCTCCGCATCGGGGTCAACACGGGCGAGGTCGTCGCCGGCCGACCGCGCGAAGGAAGCTCTTTCGTCAGTGGCGACGCGGTCAACGTGGCGGCACGACTGGAGCAGGGGGCCGAGGCAGGAGAGATCCTCGCGGGCGAGCGCACCGTGGCCGCCGTGCGCGGTGCGTTCGAGTTCGACGAGCCGAGGACCGTCGAGGCAAAAGGAAAGCCTGGCGGCGTCAAGGCGCGACGCGTTCTCCGCGCGCTTTCGCTCATGCGAAGCCGCGGCGTCGGCGGTCTCGCCCGTTCGTTCGTGGGGCGCGACGAGCAACTGCAACAGCTGATCTCTGCTTATCGCCGCTCGGTCGAGCGGTCGAGCCCGGTGCTCGTGACCATCGCCGGCGATCCGGGTGTCGGCAAGACCCGCCTCGTGCGCGAGCTCTGGGAGCGGCTCGCTGAGGAACGACCGGAGCCGCTGCGTAGGACAGGTCGCTGTCTCGCGTACGGACAGGGCATCACGTACTGGCCGCTGGGCGAGGTGCTCAAGGAGCATCTCGGGATTCGCGAGAGCGACTCGCCCGAAGAGCTCCAGCGTCGTCTCGAGGGTCAACAGATTCTCGGGCTGACGCTCGGGCTCGACGTTGCCGGCGACCTGCATCCGCTCGCCGCGCAGGACCGACTGCACGCAGCCTGGATCACGTTTCTCTCCGAGCTCGCCGAACGAAGGCCGGTCGTGCTGTTGATCGAGGATCTTCACCTGGCAGAGGCACAGCTGCTCGACCTGATCGAGCGGATCGCGCGCGACGTCTCGGGAGCTCTGCTCATCCTGACCACGACACGTCCCGACTTCGCCTCGGTCCGCACCGACTGGGGCGCGCGACTCGACAGCGAGACGATCTGGCTCGAGCCCCTGCCCGACGCGACGTCCGGACTTCTCGTCGACTCGCTGCTCGCGGGCGAGTTGCCGGCCGGGGTACGCGACCTGATCGTCGAACGGGCCGAGGGAAACCCGTTCTTCGTCGAAGAGGTGCTCGAGAACCTCATCGATGCCGGCGTCCTCGTGCGCGAGGACGCCGGCTGGCGCGTGCACGAGCTTCCGGCCGACTTCGAGATCCCCGACTCGGTCCAGGCCGTGCTCGCCTCCCGGCTCGACCTGCTCGCCACACCGGAAAAGACAGCGTTGCACGCGGCGGCCGTGATCGGCCGAACGTTCTGGACCGGCCCGGTCTACGAGCTGGTCGAAGGTTTGGAGCCGGACCTGCATCTGCTCGAGCGGCGGGACTTCATCCGCCGGCGGCCGAGCTCCACGCTCGAGGGAGAGGTCGAGTACGTCTTCAAGCATGCGCTGACGCGGGACGTCGCCTACGGCGGGCTCACGAAGGCGCGAAGAGCCCGCCTTCATGCCCGGTTCGCAGACTGGATGGAGCGTTCCGACCAGGCTCGGGACGAGCACGCACCGCTCCTCGCGCACCACTACGCCGAGTCGGTCCGGCCCGACGACGCCGATCTCGCCTGGTCCGAGGAAGACCGCGACGAGGTGGCACGCCTACGGGCAAAGGCCGTCCAGTGGCTTCGGCACGCCGC
>DATDDZ010000399.1:0-3866 GCA_036523555.1 Gaiellaceae bacterium | reverse complement strand
CGGTCGACGTCGGCGAACAGCGTGTGGCGGTGCTCGAGGACGACCGGGTCGCCGAGGTCTACCTCGAGCGGCCTGAGCGGCGCTCGATCGCCGGCAACATCTACCTGGGGACGGTCGACAACGTCCTCCCTGGGATGGAGGCGGCCTTCATCGAGATCGGCTTGGAGAAGAACGGCTTCCTCTACGTCGACGAGATCGTGACCCCCGAGCTCGAGGGGAAGAGGCACGGCAAGAAGATCCAGGACCTGATCAGCCGTGGCGAGACGATCCTGGTGCAGGCCGTCAAGGACCCGATGAAGACGAAAGGGGCGCGGCTCACGACCGAGATCTCGCTCGCCGGCCGGTTCGTCGTCTACCAGCCCAACGGCGACGGCCTTGGCGTCTCGCGGCGGCTCGACGACGACGAGCGGTCGCGTCTGAAGGAGATCCTCAAGGCGCTCGATTTCAAGGGGGGTGGAGTGATCGTGCGGACCGCGGCCGAAGGTGCTTCGGCGGAGGACATCGAGCGGGACCTCCTCTTTCTGCAGAAGCTCTGGAAGTCGATCGACGCCCGCGCCAAGAAGTCCAAGGCGCCCGAGCTCCTCTACCAGGAGGCCGAGCTGCCGCTCCGAGTGACCCGCGACCTCTTCACCGATGCGTTCGAGCGCGCCGTGGTCGACCAGGATCGCGCGTACAAGCGCATTGTCGGCTACCTGAAGAAGACCTCGCCGCACATGGTCGACCGCGTGGTGCGCTACAAGGAGAAGCAGCCGCTGATGGACGCCTACGGGGTCGATGCGGAGATCAGGTCGACGCTCTCCCGCCGGGTCGATCTCCCATCGGGGGGCTATCTCATCTTCGACTACGCGGAAGCCTTCACCGTCATCGACGTGAACACGGGACGCTTCGTCGGCTCGCGCTCGCGTTCGTCAGGGGCGCGGCTCGAGGACACGATCACGAAGAACAACCTCGAGGCTGTCAAGGAGGTCGTCCGCCAGCTCCGGCTGCGCGACATCGGCGGGATCATCGTCATCGACTTCATCGACATGGCGAATCCCAAGAACCGCGCCGCCGTCGAGGAAGCGCTGCGTACCGAGCTCGAGCGCGACCGGACGAAGACCTACGTCGTCGAGATCTCACCGCTCGGCCTGGTCGAGATGACGCGCCAGAACGTCACGGACGGCCCCCGCGAGGTGATGACGAAGAAGTGCCCCACGTGCGGCGGAGACGGGATCGTCCTGTCGGAGGCATCGGCCGCGGTCGACGTCGAGCGCCGCCTGCGCGCGCTCGTCGCAGGATCACGGTCGCAGGCCTACCGGGTCGAGGTCGCCGCCAAGATCGCGGCGGTCCTGATCGGGCCCGGCGCATCGAGGTTGATGGAGCTCGAGGAGCAGACGCGGAGGCGCTTCTACCTGGTGCCGAAGGAGGACACGCACCTCGATCACTTCCTCGTCCTTGGCGAGGGCAAGCGGGAGCAGATCGCGGTGGAAACCCCGCTCGAGGAGGGGACGACCGTCGACGTGAAGCTCGTCGAGGTCGGCCTGCACGATCCGACCTCCGGGGTCGGCAAGGTGGGCGAGCTCGACGTCGCGGTCGGAGGCGCGGCCAGGCTCGTCGGCCGCAAGGTGAAGGCGCACGTCGAGCGCGTGCTCGACGGCACGGCCTACGCCACGCTCGCCGACGGGACGCCCAGGGCCGAGGTGCCGATCACGGCGGAGAGCGAAGCCGAAAAGCCCACCCGGCGTGCACCCGCCAAGAAGACCGTCGAGCCGGAGGAGACGACGCCCGCGGGGGCAAAGGCCGCGGAGCCCGAGCCCGCGACGCCCGAGGCGGCGACTCCTCCGGACGAGCCGAGCGAAGCAGCCGAGCCGAACGAAGCGGCCGACGCTCCGTCAGAGCCGGCCGGCGGGCCGTCAGCTGTTGGCGAGCCGCAGCCGAAGAAGAAGACCCGCCGCGGCACGCGAGGCGGACGCGGCCGGAAGCGGAAGACGGCGGCGGCGGCTTCGGCAGCCGGCGCGAACGGCGCCGGTGAGCCGGAAGAGGTCGGCGCACCGCAGGCGGCGAGGATCCACCTTCCGGCTCCCGACCTGGGAGAGCCGTTGGTGGCGGCTCCCGCCGGGCCCGAGGCAGAACGTCCGACCGAGCCGGAGCCCGACGCGAGCGCCGGGCGCGAAGGAGACGGCGCAGAGGCGCCCAGGCCGAAGAAGAAGACTCGCCGCGGCAGCCGGGGCGGACGCGGACGCAAGAAGAAGACCGCCGCTGCGGTTTCGAACAGCGACGGAGCGAAGTCGGAGCCCGAGGAGCAGCCCGACGAGCAGCCCGAGGAGCCGGGTAACTGGGACTACGTGCCGATGTCCGAGTGGGGCAAGGACGTCGGCGCCTGACCCGGTGCCTAGCGCCAGGACGGAGTGTCCCTCTCGCTGAGGCCGGACGTGAGCCGGACGATCCCGGTGCCGTCTGCACGCATCACATAGAGCTGGTCGTTTCCGTCCCGATCGCCGATGAAGGCGATTCGCCCGCCGTCGGGCGACCACGCGGGAGCGAACTCGTCGGACCTACCGTGCGTGATGGCCCGGATCGACCCGTCGGTCGGGTTCAGTAGGCAGATGTGCCAGTGGTCGCCCACGAGGCACTCGTACACGATCGCGTTCCCGTGCGGCGACCAGGCCGGATCTCTCTCGCCCGGCGGTTCGTACTCGCCCCTGTCTCGCCCGGTGACGACGATGCCGTGGCGTCCCTCGAACCCGGCCTCGTAGGCGATCGACTTGCCGTCGGGCGACCAGGTCGGCCAGGCCGCAGCGCCGGCGACCTTGTGCCCCTCGCCTCCGACCGACGACCTCACGTAGAGGTCTCCGTCGTGGATATACGCGACCCGGCCGCCGTCGGGTGAGAGCGCCGGCTCGCCGTCCGGCCCGTCGTCGTGCGTGAGTCTCCTCACGAAGCCGTACGGCGGCATCATCGAGTAGATCTCCCAGTTGCCGTCACGGTTCGACTGGAAGACGAGCCCACCGTTCCGCGACCACTTCGGCGCAAGATCGCTGCCGCGGTCGCCCGAGAGCCGAACCTGGCCGCCGTGGGCGGTGATGTAGACGTGAGGCGTCCCGGAAGGGGCGGAGACGAACGAGATCCCGTCGACAGAGCCTGCCGGCGTTCGAGCGCGCCGGTGCTCTCCGTGCAGCAGGCCAATGACCACGAGGGCGACGACGGCGGCAGTCCACGGAACGGGCCAGAGGCGCCGGTGCCTGTCGATCGTCTGCGCGGGCGCCTGGTAGCGGAAGAAGAACAGATAGGCGACGAGGCCGAGGACGAGGAGAACGAGCCAGGGGAGGTTCGCCGACGGCACGAGCATCGACGGCACCTGCCAGCTCGTGACTCCTCGCTTGACGAGTTGCTCCAGCCAGAAGTCATTCGCCAGGTTGGCGAGGCCGTAGACAGTGAGCAGCGCGAGGTAAGCGCCGAGGACCCCCCGCAACGGCCTGTCGATTCGGCCCAGCGTTCGCGAGACGAGGATTGCGGTGAGCACGAGGAGCGTGCCGTCCAGGCCGTGGTGATGTCCAACGTGTACCGCCCGGTGAAGTCGCGCATGGCCGAAGGGCGCGTACCACTCGTCCGAGTAGTAGATCGAGCCGAACACCGGCCACTTCCCGATCAAGAACCCGGTCTCCGCGACGATCCAAGGGAGTGCCAGCAAGACGAGGACGATCGCGGCGATAACACGCGGCCGATCTCGGGTCTCACGCGTGCTCGGGCCGATTCCCTCGAGCGCGGTCACGGCGGCGGTCAGCACCAGGGCCGAGATGACGCCGGCCGCAGCGAACGAGTTGACCCACTGCGCGTCGAGATCGGCCTGATCGACGACCCCGGGCCAGACCACTGCTGCGCACAGC
>DATDDZ010000398.1:0-3728 GCA_036523555.1 Gaiellaceae bacterium | reverse complement strand
GCGACCATCAGCCAGCCCACCGGCTCATTCTACCCGCGCGAATCGGGTGCCAGATCTAAACCATCCGGCCGGTTCGGCCGATACGGGACGTGTGAGCAGCCAACTGGTCATCCCCTACCTCGTCTTCTCGGCAGTTCTCATGCGGGCACTCCTCGTGCGGGTCCAGATCGCCCCGCCGGTTTGTAATCGCTGCGGTCGCAAGCAAGAGCGCTCCCAGCTCGGCGAAGCGATCTGCCGCTGCCACTGAGCATCACGCCCTGAGCTCCACCGCAGGGCTACGATTGCGCCGTGCGTGAGATCCTCCCCGAGCTCGAACGCTGGCGGGAGCGTGGCGACCGCATCGCCCTGGCCCGCGTGGTCGCGACCCGGCGCTCCGCGCCGCGGCCCGTCGGCTCGAAGCTGATCGTCTCGGAGCACGGAGAGCTGGCCGGCTCGGTCTCCGGCGGATGCGTCGAGAACGAGGTCGTTGAAGTCGCGCGGGAAGTCCTCGGCGGCGGAAAGCCGCGCCTGCTCACCTTCGGGATCTCCGACGACCTGGCCTTCAGCGTCGGCCTGCCCTGCGGCGGCGAGATCGACGTCTGGGTCGCAGAGCCGGACGCCCAACTGCTCGATTCGCTGGCGGAGGTCGCGCGCGAGGAGCGCCGCGCGGTGTCGCTCGTCGACCTCGACGCCGGGACCGAGCGCCTCGTGGGCGACGGTGAAGATCCCTCGACGGACGTCCTCATTCGTGCCGGGCACAGCAAGGTGCTCGAGCTCGAAGGCAGGCGCACGTTCGCGGACGTCTTCGGCCCGCCGCCGAGGCTCTTCGTCTACGGCGCGATCGACACGGCCGACGCGCTCTGCGCCACTGCGCATCACCTCGGCTGGCACACGATCGTCGCCGATGCCCGAGGGAGATTCGCGACACCCGAGCGCCTGCCGAACGCCGACGAGATCATGGTGGCATGGCCGGAGGAGGCGCTCCAGCGCGTCGGCCCGGACCACACCACGGCGATCGTCGTGCTGACCCACGACGACAAGTTCGACCTTCCACTGCTCACCCGGGCGCTCGAGACCGAGGCGTTCTACATCGGCGCGCTCGGCTCGAGGCGAAACCAGGAGCGCCGCCGGGAGCGCCTCCTCGACGCGGGCGTCGACGAGGACGCACTCGAGCGGATCAGCGGCCCTGCCGGCCTCGACCTCGGCGCGCACAGCCCCGCCGAGACCGCGGTCTCGATCATGGCCGAGATCCTCGCTGTACGGGCGGCCCGCGAAGGCGGCCGGCTCAAGGACGCCGGCGGCCGGATCCACGCCGAGGTCGTCTAGGTCTTCCTAGGCCGCGGGCCGCGACTCTCCGGCCGCGTAGATCCGCATCGGCAGCCCGGCGAGCGGCTCGCCGCCGGCCTCCGTCACGAGCCAGGTGTCCTGCATGTAGAGGCAGTCGGTGCCGTTGTCCGCGATCACGTGCGGATGCATCGAGAAGACCATGTTCTCCCGCAGCTCGACGTCGACTCCCTCGCCGATCTTTGGATGCTCGATCATCGTCATGCCGATCGAGTGACCCGTCACGTGGCCGAGGTGATAGCCGCGGTCCGTGAAGCCCTTCGACACGGCTCGGTGGACGTCGTGCGCCGTCGCTCCCGCACGGAGGCCGGCCTCGGCCGCCTCGAAGTAGTCCTCGTAGGCTTCGAGCATCCGGCTCACCTCGGCATTCGGCTCGCCGAGTGCGCGTGACACCTCCACCCAGTGGCCACCGGGCCCGGCGATCTCGAGCGAGGGGATGCAGAACTCCCCGAGGATCGTGTCGTTGCGCGCGAGCGCGAACTCGGCGCCGACGAGCACCATGTTCATCGTCAGCCGGCCGCAACCTTCCGTCACGAAGAGCCGTTCCGCCGGCGCCAGGACAGCCGCAGCCGACTTGCCCGGCTCGTAGGCCTCCAGGAACTCCCAGAAGCCCTCCGTGTTGATGCGGACGGAGTCGCGCACCGATGCGATCTCCGCGTCGCTCTTCACCGCCCTTGCAAGGTCGAACTCCACGTCGAACGGGACGAGCTCGGCTGCGTGCTGCGCCGCCTCGAAGTCCCGCACCGTGAAGACGTAGTCGAGGCCGTAGACGCCGACTCGCTTGCCGTGCAGGTGGTCGGCGAGCCAGGCGCCCGGACGGTCGGCGAAGACGTGGTCTTCGATCCAGGAGGTTCCGTGCTCACCGACGTATCGGGCTTCGGCCGGGAAGACGATCGTGGGCTCTCCCTCACGCGGCAGCAGGACGTACGCGTACCGGTGGACGATCTCGAAGCCGGACATGTACGTGACGGCGCCCTCGAAGCCCGTGTACTCGGAGCCCGCGACCAGGACGGCGTCGAGCCCGTGCCCCGCCATCGCCTCGCGCACGAGCGCGTAGCGTCGATCGATTTCCGCGGGGCTCGTTGCCGGTCTCGTCACGATTCAGTCACGGTGCCAGGCAGCGGACGTCGTCACTTCGGCCATGAGCTTTCCAACCCTTTCACGAGCGCCCAGATCGTGCGGTGGAGCGGGGTCGGCACGCCGTGCTGCTCGCCGAAGCGCACGATGCCGCCGTTCAGATAGTCGATCTCCGTCGCCCGCCGAGCCTCGACGTCCTGGAGCATCGAGGCCTTGTGGTCATACGCCACGTCAGGCCTGGCCGCATGGTCGATGAGGTCTTCGGGATCCGCGTCGAGCTCGATGTGCTGCGCCGCCGCCACGGCCTTGCCCTCGTCCACGAGGCCGCTGACGAGGCGCCTGAGAGCAGCGTTCTCGCAGACCCGCCCGTGGGTGAGGCCGGTGAGCGCTCCGACCGGGTTCGTGGCCGCGTTGAAGATGACCTTCCGCCACTGAGGGCCGCGGGCGTCGTCGACAGCGGTGGTCGGCATCCCGGCGCGCGTGCAGGCCTCGGCCAGGCGCTCGATCTCCGGCCGCGTCGCGGGCTTCGGCTCGAAGGGCCCGAGCGTCGTGTCGCCTTTGACGTCCCACTGGACATGCCCCGGCTCGAGCAGCTTGCCGGCGGGAAATGTGGTGCCGCGGATGACACGGTCGACGTGATGGGCGATGACCTCCTCGTTGCCGAGGCCGTTCTGAACGGTGGCCACCGACCCGGCCTCGAAGACGTGAGCGGTCGCGGCGATCGCGGCGGCGGTGTGCATCGCCTTCGTCGCAACGATGCCGAAGTCACAGGGAGGAATCTCACCAGCGTTCGTCGTCGCACGAAGGCGGCCCACGGTCTCCTCCGCCCCGCTCAGCCGCAATCCATCGCGGTTGATGGCGTCGACGTGGTCGCGCGCGAGATCGAACGCCCAGACCTCGACGTCCTCGAGCTGCGCCAGATTGGCCGCGAAGAGCGAGCCGACGGCGCCGCACCCGACGACGCAGACCCTCACCGGTACGAGGCTTCCTTCGCCTTGACCAGGCGGTAGACGGCCGTGTGCAGCGGCGCGTCCACGCCGTGGCGCTCCGCCTCGCGCACCAGCGCGCCGTTGATGAGCTCCGCCTCGGTCGGCCGACGCGCGTCGACGTCCTCGAGCATGGACGGATAGTGGGCGCTGCCGCGCCTCGTAGCCAGGACGTTCATCTCCCAGGGATCGTCGTTCAACTCGACGCCGGCCGCCGCTGCAACTCGTTTGCCCTCGCTCACGAGATCGTGGACGAGATGCCCGAGATCGGAAGGCTCGGACTCCGCGGCGAAGTGCGGATCGTGCCGGAGCCCCGTGAGCGCCGCCACCCCGTTCACGGTG
>DATDDZ010000397.1:0-6708 GCA_036523555.1 Gaiellaceae bacterium | reverse complement strand
TGACGTCGCTTCGGGGCTGGTCCCGGGGTCTGACCCCGGTTTTCGCGCCGAAACAGTGACATTTCGTCACCAGGGCGAACGGGCCGTTGCGGCAGGCGAATGCTCCCTGCCAGCGAAGTCCCCCTGCGTGTCGACGCCTGCCAGAGATCCGGACGTCGAAGGCTTCCTCGCCCTCCTCGCGACACGGCGGGCGCCGAAGACCGTCGAGGCGTACCGCCGCGACCTCGACGCGCTGCGCGCATGGCTCGACGGGCCGGTCGCCTCGGTCTCGACCGAGCAGCTCGAGGCGTACCTCGCCGAGCTTCGCGCCGCCGGCCGTGCGCCATCCACAATCGCGCGCCGGATCGCCGCGATCCGATCATTCTTCCGCCACCAGGCGCTCCTCGGAGCACGCGACGACAACCCCGCGGCGGAGCTCGACCTGCCGCGACGAAGCCGGACGCTCCCGCGCACGCTCTCCGCGGCAGAGGCAGAGCGGCTCGTCGAAGCGGCGAACGGCACCACGCCGCGCGCGCTCCGCGACCGGGCACTCGTCGAGCTCCTCTACGGCGCGGGCCTCAGGGTGAGTGAAGCCGTCGGCCTCCAGAAGTCGAGCGTCGACCTCGAGGCGCGCCTCGTCCGCTGCCTCGGGAAAGGCTCGAAGGAACGGATCGTCCCGATAGGCCGCCAGGCGACCCAGGCCCTCCGACGCTACCTCGCCCACGGACGCCCCTACCTCGACGCACGACACCGGCCCGAGCTGTTCCTGAACGCGAAGGGCGGTGGGCTGACCCGAGCCGGCGCGTTCCTCATCCTGCGAAAGCTCGCCGAGAAGGCCGGTCTCGAGCCCGAGCGCGTGCACCCGCACCTGCTCCGCCACTCGTTCGCGACCCACCTGCTCGAGGGCGGAGCGGATCTCCGCTCGGTGCAGGAGATGCTGGGCCATGCGGACCTCGCCACGACCGAGCTCTACACGCACGTATCCGATCGAAGGCGTCGGGAGTTGTACTTCCAGGCGCATCCCCACGCGCGAAAGCGAGCAACCTAGGGATGCGACCCAGTGCCCGAGCTGCGGCCGCCGGCTCGAGACGCCGGTCTGCCCGGCTTGCGGGTCGAGCTCCTAGCTCTTGGGCCCGGCCCGTTTCTTCAGCTCGGCCGCGACGGTTCGGGCAGTCTTGCGCAACTCGGGCTCCTGCTCGTCGTCCTCCCCCAGCCCGTTCAGGATGACGATCGTCTCTCGCTGCGGCGAGCCGTGCCGCAGGCAGTGAACCGCCAGGCGCCGGACGGCCTGGTTGCCGTCGCTCGTCACCAATCTGTGCAGCAGTGGCCGGATCGCGTTGACGACGCCCGGGCTGTCCTTGGACAGGAGCTGCACCGAGAGCAGCGCGGATCCGCGCGCCGCCGGGCTCTCGTCCTCGAGCCCTCTCCTCAGCAGCTCGAGCTTCTGCCGGAAGCGGAACTGCCCGATCGCGCGGTAGGCAACTGCGCGCTGCCGGTAGTCGGGGCTGCGGGCCGCTCCCTCGAGCTCGTCGTCCCACTGCTGACGCAGAACCGCCAGCTCGCGCTCCTCGCCGGACTGCGCGAGCTCGTCGGCCCTGGCGGCTGCCTCGAGCAGTGACATGGGGCGCGTGACTCTAGCCCACATCCTCACTCCCGGCCACGTCCCGTGCCTGGCACCGGGCATGTCCAGTGCCTGGCACCGGACCTGCCCCTGCCCGGCGCGGCATCCGAAGCCGCGCGCCGCAGGGAGCGGCTAGAGTCATGCGCCGTGGCCCACAGAGTGACTCTCATCCCCGGCGACGGCACAGGGCCCGAGCTGACCGAGGCCACCCGGCGCGTCCTCGAGGCAACGGGAGTGGAGTTCGACTGGGACGTTCGGGAGGCCGGCGCCGACGCGATGGAGAGGCACGGCGGCAACCCGCTCCCGGACGACGTCCTCGACGCGATCCGCGACACGGGCGTCGCCCTCAAGGGCCCCATCACCACACCGATCGGAGGCGGCTTCCGCTCCGTCAACGTCGCTCTCCGGAAGAGCCTCGACCTCTACGGCCAGGTGCGTCCGTGCAAGACGTATCCCGGCGTCCGCACCCGCTTCGAGGACGTCGACCTGATCATCGTCCGCGAGAACACCGAGGACCTGTACGCGGGCATCGAGTACGAGCAGGGCTCCGAGGAGGCGCAGGAGTTGATCCGGTGGATCGCGTCGAAGGGCGGGAAGCTCGCGCACGACGACGCCGGGATCTCGATCAAGCCGATCTCGATCACCGGCTCGCGGCGCATCGTCCAGTTCGCCTTCGACTACGCCCGCAGGAACGGCCGTCGCAAGGTGACCGCCGTACACAAGGCGAACATCATGAAGTTCTCCGACGGCCTGTACCTCCGGATCGCCCGCGAGGTCGCGGCCGAGAACGACGACATCGAGTTCGACGACCGCATCGTGGACAACATGTGCATGCAGCTCGTGCAGCGCCCCGAGGAGTACGACGTCCTCGTCCTCCCGAACCTCTACGGCGACGTCCTCTCCGATCTCTGCGCCGGGATGATCGGCGGCCTCGGGCTCGCGCCGGGCGCGAACTTCGGCGAGAACATCGCGATCTTCGAGCCGACGCACGGCTCCGCTCCGAAGTACGCGGGCCAGAACAAGGTGAACCCGATGGCCCAGATGCTCTCGGGCATGCTGATGCTTCGGCACCTCGAAGAGCAGGAGGCCGCGGACAGCCTCGAGCACGCGATCGCCGAGGTGATCCGCGAGGGCAGGAGCGTGACCTACGACATGAAGCCGACCCGCAGCGACCCGACCGCCGTCGGGACGAGCGAGGTCGCCGATGCGATCATCGACAAGCTCGGAGCCCGGGTTGCGTAGGAAGATCACGGTCGTCGGCGCGGGCAACGTCGGCGCGACCGCCGCACAGGTGCTTGCGACCCGCGACTACGCGGACGTCGTGCTCGTCGACATCAAGGAGGGCCTCCCGCAGGGGAAGGCGCTCGACATCAACCAGATGGGCGCCGTCCTCGGTTACGAGGCCAGGGCCACCGGCTCGAACGGCTACGAGGAGACCGCCGGCTCGGAGGTCGTCGTGATCACGGCCGGCCTCCCCCGCTCACCCGGCATGAGCCGCGACGACCTCGTCACGACGAACGAGAAGATCGTCGGCTCCGTCACGGAGCAGGTGGTCGCGCAGAGCCCGGACGCGATCCTGATCGTGGTCTCGAACCCGCTCGATGCGATGTGCCACGTCGCCAAGAAGGTCTCGGGCTGGGAGAAGCATCGTGTCTTCGGGATGGCGGGGATCCTCGACACGGCCCGCTTCTCGACCTTCATCGCCTGGGAGACCGGCGCCTCGCTCAAGGACGTGCGGGCGATGGTCCTCGGGGGTCACGGTGACCAGATGGTGCCCGTGGTCTCGGCCACGACCGTCGGCGGCGTCCCGTTGCGGAAGCTCGTCGCGGAGGACCGGATCCAGCAGATGGTCGAGCGGACCGCCAAGGGCGGCGGGGAGATCGTGACCCTGCTCGGCACCTCTGCCTGGTACGCGCCGGGAGCGGCGGCGGCTCAGATGGTCGACTCGGTCATGCTCGACGAGAAGCGCGTCCTCCCTTGCACCGCGTACCTCGAGGGCGAGTACGGGATCGAAGGGCTCTACATGGGCGTCCCGGTCAAGCTCGGCAGCGACGGGATCGAGGAGATCCTCGAGCTCGAGTTGAGCGACGACGAGAAGTCGATGCTGAGCGAGTCGGCCGGCGCCGTCCGCGAAGTCGTCGGCGTCCTCACCTCCTAGCGATGGATCTCGGCCTCAAGGGCCGGACGGCGCTCGTCACCGGAGCATCTTCGGGGCTCGGGCTCGCGACGGCGGAGTCCCTCGCGGCCGAGGGCGCCAACGTCACGATGTTCGCGCGCAGGCGAGACCTCGTCCAGCGCGAGGCCGAACGCATCGGAGCCCTCGCCGTCCGCGGCGACGTCACGAGCCCGCGTGATCTCGACGCCGCCGTCCGTCGCACCGTCGAGGCGTTCGGCGGCCTCGACATCCTCGTCTGGAACGGCGGCGGGCCGCCACCAGGGACCGCGCTCCAGCTGACCCCCGAAGCCCTGGAGGACGCGATTGATCTCCTGCTGATGCCCCCCGTCCGCCTCGTCGGCCTCTGCCTCCCGCACCTCGTCCAGAGCCCGGCCGGACGGATCATCTTCTTCACCTCGCTTGCCGTGAAGGAGCCCGCCGACCACCTCGCGTTGACCAATGCCGTCCGCCCCGGGCTGACCGGCTGGGCCAAGTCGCTCTCCCGCGAGCTCGGCCCGCAGGGGATCACCGTCAACTGCCTCGCGCCCGGCAGGATCGAGACCGCGCGACTCGCCGAGCTCTATCCCGAAGGGGCGACCGAGTCCGACCTGGCGGGGATACCGCTCGGGCGCTGGGGGACGCCGCAGGAGTTCGGAGACGTCGCCTGCTTCCTGGCCTCGGATCGGGCCCGGTACGTCACCGGCACGACGATCCTGGTCGACGGCGGCCTCGCGCGAGGCCTGCTCTAGCTTCACCGGCGGTCGACCGGACCGGCGCGACTATCCTGGCCTCCGTGCTCCGACGGCTTCTGACGCCTCTGCGGCTCGCGTCGGCAGGGCTCGTGATTCTCGTCGCGGCGGTCGCGATCCTCGTCACGCGCAGCAGCAACCACTTCCTCGAGATCCCCGACAAGGCGCACCCCCTCGCGGCGCTGGTGAAGATTCCGGGGTCGAAGAACCAGAACGACGGCGGGGGCATCTACTACGTCGACGTCCTCGTCAAGCGAGCCTCCCTGCTGGAATCGCTCCTGCCGCTGGTGCGGCCGAACGGCTCGGACCTCGTTCCCGTTGGCTCGTTCCTCGAGCCCGGCATCTCGCAACAGGAGCGGGTGAAGCTCGACGCGTCCGACATGAGGATCTCGCAGCTGGTCGCCTCCACGGTCGCGCTCCGGCAACTCGGCTACAGGATCCCGGTCCGGGCCGGAGGGGTGAAGATCGTCGCGGTCACGTCAGACTCGCACGCAGGCCGGCTGCTGAAGCCCGGTGACGTGATCGTCTTCGCAGAAGGGAAGAAGCTCCGGACGAGCGCCGATCTCCGGGTCGTGCTCGCAAAGCACGTGCCGGGAGACGTGGTCACTCTGGGAGTCCGCCGTGGCTCGAAGCTGCTCACGATCTCGGTCAAGACGACGAGCGATGCGTCGGACCCGAAGCGGCCTCTGATCGGAGTCCTGCCTTCACAGGCTCTCGACGTCCGCTTCCCCTTCCCCATTCGGTTCAACCTCGGCGACGTCGGCGGGCCCTCCGCGGGGCTGGCGTTTGCGCTCGAGCTGCTGGAGAAGCGCGGACGAGACGTCGACCACGGGTACAAGGTCGCGGCCACCGGTGAGATCCAGCTCGACGGCAGCGTCACCAGGATCGGCGGCGTCAAGCAGAAGACGATTGGGGCCCGCCAGGCGCACGTCGACGTCTTCCTCGTGCCGAAGGATGGGGACAACGCGAAGGTCGCCCGCCGGTACGCGCACGGGCTCCGCATCATCCCTGTGGAGAACCTTCAACAGGCGTTGCGCGCTTTGGCAACACTTCCCCGGAAGTCCTGACGGCCGTCCAGCTTGCCTCTCCAGAAAAGTCCCGGAAAATGCTCAGTTTTCATGCCCGGCAACCCTTGTTTGCGTGGACCCTGTTCGTAGTATCCGCGAACGTCACTGCTGGCCCCCACCCCCGAGGCAGGCCCTTTGAACAAGCGGAAGCAACTCACCTGCGACGAGTGCTATTTCCGTCGCGCCGGGCTCTGCGCCCTTCCAACCGATGCGCCCTGCCCGACCTTCCGCCTGCACAGCCGCGGCTCGCTCGTCCCGCCCCGCCAGCCGCGTCTCGTTCCACGGTCTCTCGCGGACTTCGCCCAGGCCGCCGCCGGCTAGCAGGCTACGCCGGAACCGGTGCCGCGACGAGCGCGGCGAGCCGGCGAACGCCCTCGCCGATCTCGTCGACAGAGGCGTAGCTGAAGGCGAGGCGCGCGGTGTTCGGGGCGCCGCCGAAGTCCGTGCCGTTGACGAAGGTGACTCCCGCGGCGATCGCCCGCTCGAGGACGCCCGCCGACTCTACGGAGCCCGGCAGCTCGAGCCAGATGAAGTAGCCGCCCTCCGGACGGCTCCACTCGGCCGAAGGCAGCTCTCGCGCGAGGGCGGCGAGCATCGCGTCGCGGCGGGCGCCGAGCAGGGGGCGGACACGCTGCAGGTTCGGCTCGAAGCTTCCCCGCCGGAGGAACTCGAACACGGTGGCCTGCCCAAGCAGCACAGGAGTGATGTACGTCGAGACCGCGAGCGCCTCGAGCTCCAGCTCGAGCGCTGCCGGCAGGACGAAGTAGCCGACCCTCAGGCCGGGCGCGACGGTCTTCGAGAACGACGACGAATAGAGGACCCGCTCGCCACCGTCGAGCTCGTGCAACGTCGGCAGCGTCTCCCCCTCGAAGCGGACGAGGCCATACGGATCGTCCTCGAGCACGAGCAGGTCGTGCTCGTGAGCGACGTCGACCAGCCGGCGCCGGCGCTCTAGGCTCAGCGTCCTGCCGCTCGGGTTCTGGAACGTCGGGATGGTGTAGATGAGGGCGGGCTTCGGGCCTGAGTGCAGGGCCTCCTCGAGGGCGTCGAGGTCGAGACCCTCCGCGTCCATGGGGACCGCCCCGATGTCCACGCCTCGTCCCGCGAGGATCTTGAGCGGCCGGTCGTAGGTCGGCG
>DATDDZ010000396.1:0-1986 GCA_036523555.1 Gaiellaceae bacterium | reverse complement strand
GCAGCACCATGACGGTGTCCTTGCCGAGCTGCACGAGCCCGAGCTGCATTGCCAGCAGCGAGCCCAGGGCGTCCCCGTCGGGGTTCTCGTGGGTCGTGAGGACGAAGCGATCGTGGCCGCGAATCGCGTCCACCGCCTTGGTCATGTCAGTCGCTGTCGTCTGGGGCAAGCTCATCGATCAGCTTCGACATGCGGACGCCGCGTTCGACGGACGGATCGTACTCGAACTCCAGCTGGGGGGTTCGCTTCATTCGCAGCTCCTGCGCGATGCGGGACTGGAGGACGACGTGTGCTGCCTGGAGGCCGGCAAGCGTCTGCGTGCGCTTCCTCTCGGCCCCGAGCACCGACACGAACACGCGGGCATGGCGCAGGTCGGTCGACGTCTTCACCCCGGTGACGGTGACGAATCCGATGCGCGGATCCTTGAGTTGCCCGATCGCTTCCGAGAGAACCTGGCGGACGGCTTCGTTGACGCGTCGCATTCGCTCCGACATGAGGGATATTCAAGCGTCTGTCCGCCCTCGTGCTTGCAGCTGTCGCTCTCTGGTGCTTCGTCACGGCCGTCGCGGGCGGTCTCGTCGGGCTCGTGCTGGGGAACATCCGCCTGCCAATCCTCGTCCTCGCCGCCTCCAGTCCTGCCGCCGGGGCAGGGGCGAACATCGGCGTCTCCGCGGTGGCGGCGCTCGTCGCGGCGGGCACCCACATCCGCCGGGGGCGGGTCGACTGGCGCATCTTCTGTTGGATGGCGCCGCCGTCGATCGCGGGTGCGGTGGCCGGCGGAGTGCTCTCCGGGCTGATCTCGGGCCCGGCCCTGCTGATCGCGATCGGCGCGACGCTCCTCGGCTTCGGCGCCGACCTGCTGCGGCCGCGACGGGTGGCGCCTGCCGGGTCGGGCCGGGCCGACGCCCGGGTGCTCGTCCTCACGGGGGGCACGATCGGCCTGCTCGGAGGCTTCGTGGGCCTGATCCTCGGCTCACTCCGGATCGGTGCGCTGCTCCGCTTCCTCGGAGAGGACGCGTTCCGCGCAGTCGGCACGAACGTCGCGGTCGGCTTCACGGTCGGCGTGGCGGGTGTCCTCGGGCACCTCGCCCAGGGCGTCGACTGGCGCTTGCTCGGGGTTGGCGCGGCTGCGTCGGTGCCCGGCTCGTTCGTGGGTGCCAGGCTGACCGGGCGCCTCGACGAGCGGCAGCTCGTGCGCGCGATCGGCTGCGTTCTCCTGGTCGGAGGCACCGCGCTGATCCTCCAGGGCGTGTTCTAGCCCAGCGTGACGACGTCGCGCTCGGCCCGGACCAGCTCGAACTCCTGGCCCGAGAGGTAACGCTCCGCCTCGTCGAGCAGTCGGATTGCCTCCCGGTGCTCCCGGGCGACGCAGGCGACGGTGAGAGCAGCGCGCTGCCAGAGCTCGTGGTGGTCGACCTCGGCGACCGAGGCTCCGACGCGGTTCTGGAGTTGCGCCTTCGCCGACTTCACATGCTTGCGCTTGCCCTTGAGCGACTGCGCCTCGGGAAAGTGCAGCTCGACGTTCAGGATGCCGACGTAGCCCGCACCCATGACCCCGGCCTGTGTGCTAGGACGAGGTGGCGGCGGCCGCCGGCTCGTCGAGCGTCGTCCGCTCGACCGCGCGCGTCTCGAAAGCCTCGAGGACGTCGCCTTCCTTGACGTCGTTGAAGCCGTCGAGAAGGATCCCGCACTCGAAGCCCTCGGCCACTTCGCGCGCGTCGTCCTTGAAGCGCTTGAGCTGAGAAATCGTCGTCTCGTGGATGACGGTGCCGTCGCGCACGACGCGGACCTGGGCACCGCGGCGAATGAGGCCGCTCGTGACCATGCAGCCGGCGATCGTGCCGAGCCTCGAGACCTTGAACAGCGCTCGCACCTCGGCCTCCCCGAGCGTCTCCTCGGTCTCGACCGGCTTGAGCATCCCGACGAGAGCCTGCTCGATGTCCTGCGTGAGCTGGTAGATGACGCGGTAGGTGCGGATCTCCACGC